>JBDLQR010000021.1:0-2905 GCA_039800485.1 Pseudomonadota bacterium | reverse complement strand
CCTTCGAAATTTTCTGGGAACGGCGTGTAAGCGCTTGTATGACACCACAATAAGATGTGGCTCACAAGTCCCGCGACCACAAGATAGTGTGGATTCTTCTGTGGATCCAGTCCCCGCAACCGGGTGCAAGCTGGGCACAATCTGGGGATAACTTCACGGGCTTCGAAGCCGATCAGGGCCTTACGCGAAAATCGGTCAAAAACTGCCAGGGTCGGGACGGCGCCACCGGGGCGGGCGGCCGGAGGGGGTGGTCAGAGCGCGTTGCGCAGATAGACGGGGAGGGCGGCTTCAGGGGCGACACCTGCACCCCGTTGCAACACCGGCGCGGCCAGTTCAGCCACATCACCGGCCTGCGGAAAGGCAAATTCGACGGGCGCAACTGCGGTGGGCGCGAGGCGCAACAGATCTGCCTCTGCCAACAGTGACACACCCCGCCCGACCAGCGCCCAGTCTGCGCCCGCAGGGCGCTCCAGGGCCGCCGTCGGTGAGGCGGTTTCAGCGAGCACCAGGCGCGCTTGTCCCTGCTTCACCTCATACCCCCCCCAGTAGACTTCATGCCGGCGTGCATCCAGTACCGGCAGCTGGCCGGCGATGCCGTTGGCGCGCCAACCACCATGTGCCAGGGCGGCGAGACTGGAGATGGCAACGACCGCAAGATCATGGGCCAGCGCGATGCCTTGCGCTGCGCTGGCAGCCACCCGAACGCCAGTAAACGCTCCCGGACCACTGCCGAAGGCCACCCCGTCCAGTGTGCCGGGAGTGATGCCGGCCTCCGACAGCAGGGCCTCACAAGCGGGCAGCAAGTGCGCTGTGTGACTCGCTGGGGCCGGTGCGTGCCGTTGCAGGCATCGACCATCGAGCCACAAGGCTACCGAGCAGAATTCTCCGGAGGTTTCCAGCGCAAGAATTTTCATTACGCCGACACTCCCGTCCGGGCCTTCACGCAACGGGTTCGGCGCTCGGCGCCGGCATCGGTATACTCCTGCCGCATGTTCACTCCCGTCGAAACCTTCATCGCGTGGCGTTATACCAGAGCGCAACGCAGGACTCAGTCGGTTTCACTGATCGCGGCAATCTCCATCTCGGGGGTCGCCCTTGGTATCGCCGCCCTGCTCACCATTCTCTCAATCATGAACGGCTTCGGGCGGGAAATGCGCGAACGCCTGCTGGGCATGACAGCGCATGTCGAGGTGGAGGCGGTGGCCGGCACGATTCCAGACTGGGCAGCCCTGGGCGCCCAGCTGGCGGCGCAGCGCGGAGTGGTCGGCTGGGCCCCGTTGATCGAGGGTCAGGCACTGCTGACCCGTCAGAACGCGGTTCAGGGCGCGCAGGTGCGGGGGATCGACCCGGCGCTGGAGGCCGCGGTCAGCGCGCTGCCGCGACACCTGCGAGCAGGCAGTCTGGACGCGCTGGAGGCGGGGCGCTTCAGGATCCTCATTGGCGCTGGAATTGCCGATGCCCTCGGGCTCGCCGTCGGTGACGGCGTGATGCTGGTGCTGGCTGAACCGCTGCGCACGGCCAGCGGCATGTTGCCACGCCTGAAGCGTTTCGAAGTGGCGGGGATTTTCGAAGCCGGCGTGCAGGAGTTTGATACCGCCACGGTCTTCATCAACCTGCACGATGCGCAACGCGTGTTCCGGCGCCAGGAGGGCGTGGATGCCCTGCGTGTGCTCGCGAAGGATCCGTTTGAACTTGATGCGCTTCTCGCCGGAATGCCGGTGAACCATGCGGGCAAGACGCTGAAGTGCACCTCGTGGACCGAACGGCACGTCAATCTGTTCCGTGCCCTCGAGACCGAGAAAATCGTGATGTTCGTCATTCTCCTGCTCAGCGTGGGGGTAGCCGCTTTCAATCTGGTGTCCACGCTCGTCATGGTAGTCACGGAGAAAACCGCCGAGATTGCGATCCTGCAGACGCTCGGGCTGACACCGCGGCGCGTGCTGCGCGTGTTCTTCACCCAGGGCGCGCTCATCGGCAGCGCTGGCGTGGTGGTCGGCACTGTCGTCGGTGTGATCCTCGGAACGCGGATCGAGGCAATCATCGCCTGGTTGGAAGCCACCCTCGGCTTCAAGATTCTTGCGCCGGATGTGTACTACATCAGCCACATCCCGGCGCGGCTCGAACCCGTGGATGTCATGGTGACGCTCTGCTTCTCGCTGATCCTGTGCCTGCTGGCGCCGCTGTACCCTGCATGGCTCGCGAGTCGCACCCGTCCCGCTGTGGAGCTTCGTCATGAATGAGGAACTGGTGCTGGATGCACGGAATATCGGCAAGCGCTACCAGGACGGTGCGCTTGATGTGGAAGTGCTGAAACACGTGGATTTTGCCGTGCGCGGCGGGGAGAGCGTGGCCATTCTGGGTGCTTCTGGCTCCGGCAAGAGTACGCTGCTGCATCTGCTGGGTGGTCTGGAATCCCCCAGTGCCGGGCAAATCCTCCTGTGCGGTGAGGATCTCGGGAGCATGGATGAGACCGCGCGCGGACGTGCGCGCAATCGCGCACTCGGCTTTGTCTACCAGTTTCATCATCTGCTGCCGGAATTCAGTGCGCTGGAAAACGTGGCCATGCCGGTGCTCATCAGTGGTGCCCGGGTGAGCGAGGCGCGCGCGCGAGCCGAAAAGATGCTCCAGTCCGTGGGCCTCGCCCACCGCATGCAGCATCGGCCCGCGGAACTCTCAGGCGGGGAGCGCCAGCGCGTGGCCATCGCACGGGCGTTGGTCATGCGCCCGCGTTGCGTGCTGGCGGATGAGCCCACCGGCAATCTCGACGAGGCCACCGCGCAATCCGTGCTGGCGCTGATGCTGGCACTGAAGGTGGACTCGGGCACCGCGCTCATCATCGTGACCCACGACCGACGCATCGCCGCGCAGCTTGATCGCACAGTTGAACTGCGCGGTGGAGAACTCA
>JBDLQR010000020.1:0-4553 GCA_039800485.1 Pseudomonadota bacterium | reverse complement strand
ACGATGCGGTGATCCCCTACAACAACGTCACCCTGGAAGAAATCCACGCGCTGACCCAGGACACCATTTTTTCCCGCAGTCCGGAAGGGGTGAAGCGCACCGGAATCTTCATCGGTGGGCGGGATTTCGATCTGGCCATCGACATGCTCGAAGCCGCCCGCAAGGCCATGGTGCCGCCTTTCGCGGTCTCGGTTCTGGCCGATCCCAGCGGTGCGATCACCACCGCCGCAGCGATGGTGGCGCTCGCCGAGAGCTGGCTGGTGCGTGACAGTGGCCAGGATCTCGCGGGCCGGACAGTGGCCGTGCTGGGCGGCACCGGACCCGTCGGGGCATGCGTCGGGCTGCTGGCCGCACGCTGCGGAGCGCGGGTGCGTCTGCTGAGCAATCGGGGGCGTGAGCAGGCGGAGGCTGCCGCCAAGGCCATCGCCTCGCGCTTCGACTGTGTGCTGGAGGGCGCGGACGGAGGGAGTCCGGAAGCCCTGGCTTCGGTGTTGGCGCATTCCGAGATTGTGTTCAATACGGCCAAGGCCGGGGTGCGCGTGCTCAGCGCTGCCATGCTCGCGCATACGGTCGGTCTCAGGGTCGCGGTGGACGCCAACGCTGTGCCACCCGCCGGTATCGAGGGTATCAAGCTCAAGGACAACGGCGTGCCCCTCGCGACTGCGGATGGCAAGTGCCGCGGCATTGGCGCACTCGCCGTGGGCGATGTGAAATACCGCGTCCATACTGGACTCCTGACGCGCATGTATGAGGCCTCGGAGCCGGTCTATCTCGCCTATGACGAGGCCTTCGCGTTGGCGCGCACTCTGGTGAAGGCCGCCGTCGATCGCTGAGCCCGTCCTCATCCTTGCCCAATCCGCGCGCGCCCTGGCGTGCGCGGCACAGGCTTGCGACCGCGCGGCTCACGTCATCGACCTCTTTGGCGACGAGGACACCTTGGCGTGTGCGGCTTCCTGGCAGCGCCTCGTGCTGGATGCACAGGGCAAGCTCGACGATCGGAAGGTGCGCGCGGCTGTGCGCACTCTGCGTGCTCGGTTTCCGCAGGCGCCGCTCCTGTGGGGTGGCGGGTTGGAAGCACATCCGGCATTGCTGCAGGAATTGGCGCGCGACGGCGTTTTACTTGGCAGCGATTTGACCGGGGTCGCGCGTCTGCAGGATCCGGCTGGGCTCGCCGCAACCCTGCGCGCGAGCGGAGTCCCGTTGCCGCTCACCACGCAGGTCTTCCCCGGTGGTCCGGGCTGGCTGTGCAAGGAGGCTGGCAGTGCGGGGGGGGCGCATGTGCGCGTAGCTGATGCGCTGATTCCGCCGGGCGGTAAAAGTTATTTCCAGCGACGGGTTGCGGGGCACGCGCATTCGGTGACCCTGCTCGCCACGGTGGCAGGTGTCCAGATTCTGGGCTGGAACCGCCTGCTGCGCGATGACTTCATGGCCGGTCCCGGCTTTGCCTGGCAGGGCGCTGTCACCGAGTTCGACCTGGCGCCAGACGTCCGGGAGTGCATCCAGTGCGCGGCGGCAAGGATTGCTGCCGAACTCGGATGGCGGGGCTTGTGCGGGCTGGATTTCATACTGCCGCCGGACGGCGGCACGCCGCAGGTGATCGATCTCAACCCGAGGCCCACGGCGACTTTCCCGCTGCACGTGGCAGCAGCGGATGCTCTCCGGCTCCATCTGGCAGCCTGCGGCGGGGACGATCCGCAAGCGGTGCCGCAGCCGCCCTCGGCGCAGAGAGGCATGCGCGTGCTGTATACCGCCCATCCCCTGCGCATCCCAAACTCGCTAGACTGGCCAGCCTGGATCAGCGATCGCCCACCGCGTGGCAGCCACGTCAGTGCGGGTGATCCGATCTGCACGGTACAGGCATCCGGCGGCTCTCCTGCGGCGGTTCTAGCAACCCTGCAGTCACGTGCGTACGAGCTGATGGATCGCCTCTGCAACCCACGATAACGAAATCCGCATGCGGGGAGTCGCGATGGATACCAGCCACCTCTTGCCGAGAGCCAACGTCAATACCTGTGCCCAGCCGCTGATCAAGGCACTGCTCGATGACCCCGCGCGCTATAGGGTGCAGGTCACGACCTTGGACAGCGGAACCCGCATCATCGACGCCGGTCTGCAGGCACCGGGTGGCCTGGAGGCAGGGCGCCTCATCAGCGAGATCTGCATGGGCGGACTCGGCACGGTCGCGCTGCGCGCCCTTGCACCCTTCAAGCGCTGGGCCTGGCAGGTGGATGTCCACGCCAGTGACCCGGTGACCGCTTGCCTGGCGTCCCAGTACGCAGGCTGGAGCCTCAATCACGGCAAGGGCGCGGAGGGCTTCAATGCCCTGGGCTCAGGCCCGGGGCGATCGATCGGGAGCCGGGAGACCTTGTTCAACGAGCTTGCCTATCGCAACCCCGCGGCACCCACCTGCCTCGTGCTCGAGGTTGATCGCCTCCCTCCGCCGGAAATCGTCGAGAAAATCACGCAGCAGTGCCAGATCACCCCGGCCGAGTTGACGCTCATCCTCACGCCGACCTCCAGCCTCGCCGGCAGTGTGCAGATTGTGGCCAGGGTGCTCGAGGTGGCCTTGCACAAGGTGCATGCGCTCGCCTTTCCGCTGGAACGGATTGTCGATGGTGCGGGCACGGCACCTGTACCGCCGCCCACCGCCAATTTCATCAAGGCCATGGGCCGGACCAATGACGCAATTCTTTTCGGCGGCAGAGTCCAGCTGTACGTCGATGCAACGGACGAAGACGCCGAGGCCCTCGCTGAGGCGCTGCCGAGTGCCAGTTCGCGTGATTTTGGCCGCCCGTTTGCCAAGGTGTTCAAGGACTACGAGTACGACTTCTACAAGGTCGACCCCATGCTGTTTTCCCCCGCGGTGTGTGCGGTCACGGCCATGAAGAGCGGGCGCACCTTTGAGGCGGGGGCCTTGCGCGAGGACCTGCTCGATCTCTCCTTTGGCGGATGAACCTGCCGGCACGCGATCCTCGCGTCGTCATTTTCACCGACGAGCCCGGATGGCATGGCCGCTCGCTGCGCCGGGCACTTGCGGCACGCGGCGTGGACTCTGTTTTTCTCTCGCTGAAGGAGATCCGGTTCGTCGTTGACGCGACAGGTCCCGCGCCGTGTCTCCCGGGTTTTGATGGTGCCTTGCCTCGCGGTGCTTTCGTGCGCGGGGTTCCGGGTGGGCCGCTGGAATCCGTGATCCTGCGTCTGGACGCGTTGCACGCCCTCGCGATGCTGGGGGTGCCGGTGTTCAACAGTGGCCGCGCCATCGAACGCACGGTCGACAAGGTACTCACGAGCTTTCTGCTGGCCCGCCGGGGCGTGCCGACACCGGCGACCTGGGCGTGTGAATCAATCGCGGACGCGCAGGCGATCTGCGCTCCGATCTTTGCGGCCCGGGGTGCGGTCGTCATGAAGCCTCTCTTCGGCTCGCAGGGCCAAGGTCTGGTGCTCCTGCACGATGCCGCGCAGCTTGCGGCCGAGGTCCCGGTCGGTGGTGTGTTCTATCTGCAGGAATTTCTGGGCCGCCCGGTCCCGCCGCATCGCGACTGGCGGGTGATGGTGATCGATGGGCGTGCGCGATTCTGCATGCAGCGCGAGAGTGAACACTGGATCACCAACCGTGCACAGGGTGCACGGTGTCTTGCCGCGCCGCTCGAGCAGCCGATGGCTGAACTCGCGGAGGCCGCGGCGACTGCACTGGATGTCGACTACGCGGGGGTCGACCTGCTGCGCAGTCCGGCTGGAGAGTGGAAGGTGACGGAGGTCAATGGCATTCCGGCCTGGTGGGGACTGACCCAAGCCACCGGAGCTGATGTCACCGGCGCCTTGGTCGACGCGTTTCTGAGCCGCCTGCTCTGATGGAAGGGGCGCACGCAGCGGCGCTTTTCCGGCTGGCCTGCCGATACGATGTGCTCGCCTTCAAGCCCGGTAATGTAAGCATCGCGCGCGCGGGCCACGGCATGCGCGCGCGGGACTTCCTGGCCAGTGCAGCGCTTGCTGCACCATTGCTGGTGGACCACGGGCGTCCCTTGGGTCAGAGGATCCGGGAGGCCGCAGAGGCCACGGCAAGCGGAGTCGGTTGCAACACCAATCTCGGAATCCTGCTGCTCTCGGCGCCATTGCTGGCGGCGGGCAGAACGGGATCAGCGGCGCAGGGACTGGCCGAACCCCTGCAGACAGTCCTGCACGCCACCACGGTCGAGGATGCCGCAGAGGTCTACGCGGCCATCCGGGTGGCGAAACCCGCGGGTCTCGGTGCCGCGCCGGCGCAGGATGTACACAGGATGCCGACCCTCAGCCTGCGGGAAGTCATGGCACTGGCCGCAGAGCGTGACCAGGTCGCGGCGCAGTATGCGAATGGCTATCAGGCAGTCCTCGCGCTCGGTCTGCCCCTCCTGCGCGCGTCGCTGCAGGCTGGAAATCTGCTCTCCCGCGCAGTGACCGATTGTTATCTCGGCCTGCTCAGTGCCCTGGAGGACAGCCATATCGCACGCAAACGAGGACGCGCGACCGCGCTGGCAGTGCAAGCCGAAGCCCGGGCGGTGACATCAGACTTGAAA
>JBDLQR010000019.1:0-15823 GCA_039800485.1 Pseudomonadota bacterium | reverse complement strand
ACTGACCCTGCTCACGGCGCTGGCGGCGATAACGCAGCGCATCGGCCTGATCGCCACCGCTTCGACCAGTTACAACGACCCCTACCACATTGCGCGCAAGTTCGCGTCGCTGGACCACCTCAGCGGTGGTCGCGCGGGCTGGAATGTCGTCACCTCGGCCAACCCGCACGAGGCCATGAACTTCGGACGAGAGGAACATCTCGACCATGCCGAACGCTACCGCCGTGCCCGGGAATTTCATCGTGTCGTGACCGGGCTGTGGGACAGCTGGGCCGATGACGCCTTCATTCACGACGTGGAGGCCGGCATCTTCTTTCAGCCCGAGCGTCTGCACGTGCTGGATCATCAGGGCGAATTCTTCCGCGTGCGTGGCCCTCTCAATGTGGCACGTCCGGTCCAGGGTTGGCCCGTCATCGTCCAGGCTGGATCATCCGAAGACGGTCGCGCGCTCGCGGCAGAGACAGCGGAGATGATCTTCTCCGCGGCCAGCAGCTTCGAGCAGGGGCAGGCCTTCTACCGGGATGTGAAGTCCCGCATGCCGGCCCACGGACGGGATCCCGAACACCTCAAGGTGATGCCGGGCGCTTTCGTGGTGGTCGCCGATACTCTTGCACAAGCCCGGCAACGCAAAACCTTGCTCGACAGTCTTGTGCATCCGGACAGCGGGATCTCCTCGCTGTCGGTGCTGCTCGGACATGACGTCAGCGCCTGCGACCTCGACGGCCCTTTGCCCGATATCCCCGAGACGAATGACAGCAAGAGCCAGCGGGAAAAGATCCTGCGCCGGGCACGGGAGGAAAATCTCACCGTGCGTGAACTGGCGCAATGGATCGGCGGCAGTTATGGCATCTTCGAGATTGTCGGCACGCCGGCAATGGTGGCGGACGAGATGCAGCGCTGGCTGGAGGGCGAAGCCTGTGACGGCTTCAATGTGATGTTTCCGTGGCTGCCCGGAGGCCTCGATGATTTCGTCGACAAGGTCGTGCCGGAGCTGCAACGCCGGGGAATCTTTCGTCGAGCTTACGAGAGCACAACCCTGCGCGGTCACCTCGGGCTGCCACGCCCCGCCAATCAATTCTTCCGGGACTGAGCCGGCCCACGCCGCCAGAAAAGGACGAGACCCAGCAGCGATACCAGCGCCATGGCGAGGGCGAAGGCAATCTGCAGCAGATCACGCGGCCAGCGGCCAAGCAGCGGTTCCAACGCCTGCCATTTGTGGAACTGCGCGAAGGACCAGCCTTCGGCATAGTCCGCGCTATCGATGGCGGCCGCGAGGGTCCGGGTTTCAGTGTGCACATACAGCCGAGTGTCGCCGGCTTCAAAACGGAACACTGGTAGCAGCTTGTTGATGAAACCGTATTCGCCATCAAACATCATGATCGGGAAGGCCGCCGGCTTCGGGGAGCCACTTTCGCTCAGCTGGGTGGCGAGGGTGAGCGCATGGCGCTCGTCATCAAGGGCAACACCCGATTGTCCTTGCAACGGCACATAACGCACCTCCATCAGCGGGCCATTGGCTCCGGCTGCAGCATGGCCGCCATGCCCCTCGGCATGAGGACCGCTGCTAGCGGTGCTCTGCGCGTCGGGCAGGCCGGTCACGCGCGCCCATGAGGCTCCTTCGTGACCCAGCAGGACCAGCGACTGTAGCGGCGTGCGGGACTTTATCGCGCGCGTGTCCAACGTATCTGCCCGGAGTGTCTGGAGCGTCCTCCGCGGACCCTCTGGCATGCTTGCGCGATCCTGTACTCCCTTCAACAGGTGCCAGAATCCGCTGGCACCCGAGCACACCACGACCACTGACACCGCGAGCCCCAGGCGCCGGTGCCAATCGCGTACGCCTTTGAGCGTCACGCTGCGTCGCCGCCGATAAACCTTGAAGCCCAGGACCGGTGTTGCTAGCACTGCGAGCAGAAATACGGCCGCCAGGGCCGCACGTGCGCGATCGCCTGCCTGCGGAAAGCGCCAGTTGTGAAAGGTGACGAAGATCCAGTTCATTCTGGCTTTGCGCGCATCGACGAGTGTGGCGAGCAGCGCTTGCCGGGTATCCACATAGACTCGCATGCCGTCCTCTCGCGCGAAGTCCACGCGGTGCACCGGAAGCAGTCGGTTCACATAAGCGTAGTCATCCCCAAAACGCTCGATGCGTTCGATCGCGGTGACGGGACTCTCGCTGTCCCCCAGAAAGTGACGCGCAAGAAACTCGGCGTGCCTGCGCTCGCCATCCGGGATCTCGTCCCCGCTGGAGGCCAGAAAGTAACGAGCCGCGCTGCCTGCTTCGTCCGTTTCCACCCGCCACGCGGGCCCATAAGGCATCTGCACGAGCCGCCCTTCGGTGACGGTGTCCAAGCCTGCCCGGGCGAGGATACCGCTCAGTGCCGGTGTGTTTGTTGCAGGCGGCGATATCGCAGGCGCCATGCGTGCCACGGGCTGCGGCTGGTAACGGGACATCAGTGGATGCATCGCACCACTCACGCTCCACAGAAGGAGCGCGCCACAGGCCAGCAAGCCGATTCGCCGGTGCCAGACCATCAGCGTCACGGCGTTCAGAACCGGTACTCGATCCCGCCATAGGCGGCGAGGCCGTCGCCTGGCAGGAATTGCGCCTGGTCTGCACCCCGCGCATTGGCCATCACCCCGGTGGATGCGGCGTACTCGGTGTCTCCAAGATTGCGCAGATCCGCGAACCAGCTGAAACCGCGAGCCTTGCGATAGCCTGCGCGCAAGCCCACTGTCGCGTAACTGTCTGCAAACAAGGTGTTGGCATGATCAACGGCTGCCTTGACCGGCACCCATTCGACCATCGGGCCGGCGTAGTAGCCCTGCTGCCAGTAATAGAGGAATTCAGCGCGGTAGAAGTGCTCCGGGACGCCTGCGAGCCGGTTGTTCCCGTAGACGGCATCATCCGAGAAGCGGAAGTCATTCCAGAGATAGGTCTGACGAATCACCAGACTTTCCCACACGGTATTTTCCAGTGCCAGCTCCACGCCCTGGTGAATCGTGTGATCCGCGCTCACCGTTCCGAGGGGTACGCCGTTGG
Source organism: Pseudomonadota bacterium (assembly GCA_039800485.1). Lineage (GTDB taxonomy): Bacteria > Pseudomonadota > Gammaproteobacteria > CAIKBL01. The sequence continues at coordinate 12,786 of JBDLQR010000019.1, read as the reverse complement.
CATCATTCAGGCTCAGAAACTCGTCGTTCACCCACGCACGGTAGTAGCTGAAATCCCACTGCGAACCCAGCAGTGCGTGCTGGCCGCGGGTGCCGATCTCGAAAGTCGTTCCTGACTGATCCGCGACCACATTGATGAGACGTGCGCCGGACAATTCACCAAAGCTGGGCGGCTCAAAGCTGCGGCTTACATTGCCGTAGAGCTGGCTGGCGTCATTGATCTCGTACCTGAGCCCAAGCTTGGGACTCACGGCCTCGTATTCAGCATCAAAGCCGGCGTCGCCATCGGACAGGAAAAGATCTTCCAGGCGACGTTCACTGCGTGTGATCTGCAGTCCGGTCACCAGAGCCAAGCTGGGTAGAACGTAATGCTGGTTTTCGGCAAAGAGCGCGTAGTTTGCCGCACGCAGATCGAGTTGGTTGGTCCGCATGCCACGCACCCCGAGGACGTTTGCCGAACGGTCGTCGTCGGTATCTCCCCACTGCGGGATGAAGCCGATGGTAAAGATGTTGCGCCGACCAAGAACGTCCGCGTTGTTGATGTAGCGGAAACTGACGCCGTAGTCGTGTGTGACCTGGTCAATCACGCCGATGAAAGACGCCAGCGGATGGTACAGGTCCTTGCAGGAGTAGAACGCGGAAAATTCGAGTCGCGAATTGCCCATGTCGTACACCGTGCGGTTGGCCAGCCGCCAGAGGAAGAAGTCACGCTTCTGATCATCCCGTGTGTTCAGGAAGTTGGCCTGGCTCGCATCCGCACGCAACTGTGCCTTGGTGAGGTTACCGGGCAGCTCGGACTCGGAATCAGTGATGAAGACGTAGAACCGCGTTTCGAGTCCGGGACTCAGGCTGAAGCCGGTATTGGCCGAGAGGCGGATGTTTTCCTGGGCGGAGTGGGTGCGATAGCCGTCCTGGGCGCCGTAGCCCAGGCTCGCGTAGTAGTCCATGTTTCCCTGAGTGCCGCCGGAGGACGCTTGCACGCGCTTGTAATCAAAGCTGCCGTACTCGAGCCGCACATCCGCCCGGGGCGCGGAGTATCCGGTCGGTGAGACGAAATTGATGGCCCCGCCCAGGGTGGTCGCGCCGTACTGCAAGGCGTTGGCGCCCCGGTACACCTCGATGTACTCGGAGGACAGGGCATCGATGGCCTGAAAGTCGCCGCCGCCATCGGCCAGTGAGAGGGGCACGCCATCCTGCAGAAGCTGGATGCCACGCAGATGGAAGGTCCGCTGCAGGCCGGACCCGCGGATGGACAGTCTTGACTCCTCTGAACCGAAACGCGGCTGCACGAAGACGCCAGCCGCCATGCCCAGGGAGTCCTGCAGTGTGCTCACGCGCCCCGTGCGGTAACTCTCGGAATCGATGACCGTGGCGCCGCCGGCAATACGTCCCAGGTTGGTGCGCGCCTCGTCCAGTGACTGTACGGTGAGGGTGCCGCTCACGCGCTCGCCCTCCACGACCAGCGTTTCGTGGGCGTGGATGGCATGGACCGCTGTGCTGGAGAGGAGCAGGGACAGCAGGGAGAGTCGGCGCACGGCCGGCGCCCGCGCGGCATGGAGGAACATGGGATTGAACGCCTTTCTTGTTACTGGCGGCACCGATGGTGCGCGCGCGACAAGGTAGCAGCGGGGGGCGGGAACACAATGCGACAAATTGTCGCAGCAAGCGGGTGGCGCACACGCGCCACCCGCTCAAAGGCTCAGCACTTGATGGCGCGACTCATCAGGAAGTCCTGGCGCAGGACGTTGTGCTTGAGATACGGCGTGATCAGCGTCTCCAGTTCGGCGCGGAAGGCGGCCAGTCTGGGTGCGTCGTCCTTCAGCATCTCGACGAGCTTGATGACCGGTGCCGCCGTGCGCTCGAACGCCGTGCGGTAGTGCGCGGGGCTCAGCGCAGGACTGGACATGATTTCGCGCAGGAAGGTCAGCTCCTTTACCGCACTGCCAAGGCGTTCGCGCACGATGGCGGGATTGCCCCAGTCCGTGGTCGCGGGTACCCCTGGCGGTGGGGAAAGATACTGGCTGATGAGAGAGAACATCCGCCCCGTGAACATTTCCGGCGGCCAGGTAGAGAAGGCAATGCGGCCGCCCGGCTTCAGTACACGCAACATCTCGCCGATGGCCAGTTCAGGACGTGGTGCGAACATGTGTCCGAACTGACTCAAGACGACATCGAAATACGCGTCCGGGTAGGGCAAGGCCTCGACATCACCCTCCGTGAACTCCACCGTCACGCCGGCGAGAGTCGCGTTGTGATGACCTCGTTCCAGCAGCACGGGTGACAGATCGAGCGCCCGCACTTCTGCGCCCCGGCGTGCAGCGGTCACCGCGACGACCCCCGTGCCGCAGGCAACGTCCAGCACCCGTTCGCCGGCGCCGACCCCGGAAAATTCAACCAGCAGGCCAGCGGGTGGCGTGGTCAGTGTCTCCAGCGGCGCAAACAGCGCCCAGCCTTCACGCTGAGCGGCCTTGAATCCGGCATAGGGATCAGTGGACATGGTCGTCTGTCTCCTTTTAAGAGCGGAAATAATCTGCTCATGTGCTCAGGCGCGAGCCGTCTCTCCGCCATCCACGGCAAGCACGGTCCCGGTGCAATACGAGGCCTCATCCGAAGCCAGGAACAGTGTGGCGTAAGCGACTTCCTCTACCGTGGCGGGGCGGGCCATGGGGGAAATAAGCTTGGGGTTCTCGGGCGAGAACAGCATGGGCAGCACATCCTCCACCATCTGCGTCTGCACGAACCCTGGAGCCACCACATTGCAGCGGATGTGATCGTCTACATAGGCGACGGCCATGGATCGCGAGAGATTGATGATCGCACCCTTGGTAGCGGTGTAGGTATGCGCATCGGGCGCGCCGCCCAGCCCGAATATGCTGGCTACGTTGACGATGGAGCCATGCTGCTGCTTCTTCATCTGCTGGATCACAAGGCGACACATGTAGAACACGCTGTCCAGGTTGATGGCCATCACTTCCCGCCACTTGTCGATCGGCGTGGAATGCACGGGATCCATGGAGCCTGCACTGACGTGGCGCCAGTTGTACCCGACGCCGGCTGCGTTGATGAGGATGTCGATACGCCCATACCGCGCGAGGCATTCGGTCACGGCCTTTTCCGCCCCTTCCGGGGTGGCAAGATCCGCCGACACGCTACTGCCCTTGCCGCCCGCTGCCTCGACCAGCTGCAGGGTTTCATCGAGGTTGGATTGCGTGCGCGAGACGCCGCACACGGTAGCCCCCTCTTTTGCAAACAGCACCATGCAACCGCGGCCGATGCCCGTGCCTGCGCCCGTGATCAAGGCAATCTTGTTGTCCAGACGACCCATCAGAAAATCCTCGTGTTGTCAGGCGGCGCCAAAGCGCCGCATCTGGAGTTTGAATTCAGGCGTGTTGATCTGTACCACCGCCGCCTGGGCCTGTTTCATGAGCTTTTGAACCTGATCGAGCTCGGGTGTGGACAGCAGGGGGTAGGTAGTCCTGACTGGTCCTGCGGCGCGCATGCGTTCGAGATCTGTTGCCGGCACCAGGGCGCGAAGAATCAGCTCATCATCGTCCTCGGTGCCGTATTGCCGACGCAGCTCCTCGAGGGTTGGCTGTGCAGGCGGGTTGGCCTTGATCTCCTTCGCGCGTGGCGCAGACAGGATACGGTCCAGGATATCCGGCTCGATGGGCGCGACCGTGTCCCCGTAATGCCCACAGGCGTACTGGATCACCTCATCCGGAATGACTGAGTAACGCTTGCCCGTGACGATGTTCAGAACGGCCTGGATGCCGACCAGCTGGCTGAACGGTGTCGCCATGCCTGGATAGCCGAGTTCCCGGCGCACCACGGCTGTCTCCTCGAAGACTTCATTGAGGCGCTCCGACATGCCGTGCTTGGCCAGTTGCGCGCGCAAAGTGCCGACCATGCCGCCCGGAATCTGGTGGTCCACCGAAAGCACGTCATATTCCGCAAACTGGTTCACCAGGAAACCGGCGGCCTTGCCCACGCGCTCGAAGTGATCGGCAACCGGTTTCAGCTTGCGGGTATCGATGCCATGGGTATGCCCGCGACGCTCCACATTGCTGGTCATGACTTCAATCGAGGGAACGGCCGGCCCATTGGCCAGCGGTCGCGAGCTGGTGTGCAGGATGGTCACACCCAGATCAATGGCCGCGAGGTACGCCTGCACCGACTGTCCGAGACGGTTGTTTGAATGCAGCTCCAGCGGCTTGCCGCGGGACTGGGCAAGAATCGCAGGCACCAGTGACTGGATGCGTGCAGCGTCCAGCACCCCGGCGGTGTCGTACAGAAGCAGGGTGTCGATATCATCGGAGGCCGCAATCTCGGCCGCCTTCTGCGCATAGTAGGCGTCGGTATGGACCGGACTCAGGGTGTACATGATCGTACCCGCCACCTCGGAGCCGAACTGTTTGGCGACCCTGGCCAGTCTGTGCATCTTGTCGATGTTGAAGAGCACGTCGTAGATCCAGAAGCTGCGGCAGCCGTGCACGTTCAGCTGTCGCATCCACGCGTCCATCAAGGCATCCGGCGTGACGCTGAAAGTCACGGCAGCATTGGCGCGCATGCCCGCGCGCAGCCGGCTGCGGGGCATTGCGGCCACCAGGAGGTCCAGCCCATCCCAGGGGTTTTCCCGGCACTCCCGCACCAGTACTTCGAATTGTGACGAACCGGTGAGGTCGACTACGCGGTAACCAGTCTGGTCGATCAACGGAGCCACCGGCAGTGCCATGCCGGCCTGCATGCGCATTCCCCACAGGCTTTGCTGCCCGTCGCGCATGGTCTCATCCAGGAATTCAATGTGGGCCATGGGTTCTACTCCTCACGCTGACGGCCCACCAGCCGCAGCAGATCCTCGTGCAGTTCAAACCAGATCGTGTGGTAACTGTCGATGCGGGCATCGCTCACCCACTCGATGGCCCCATCCTCTGCCTTGTCCAGGGCCACGGCGAGGGACTTCTCGTAATGGCGCAGACGGGGCGCAGCGGCAATCAGACCGCGCAGAATGGGCTCGAAGCGTTCGTGCAGATCGCCCAGGCGGTCGATGATTCCGGCATCGTAATCCTTGTTGCCGTGATCGTTGGATACGCGCTGGCCACCGAGATCGAGGGTCTGCCAATCAGTGATCACCTGCTTGAGATCCCTGTTGATGATTTCAAACCGCTCGTACGCTGCCATGAAGGCCTGGTTGGCGCGCAGCTCGCCTTCAAAACGGGAGTAGTTGCCGGCAAGAATCAGCTGGCCGGCCGGGGAGAGCAGGTAGCGACCTTGCGCCTCGTTCACGCGCCCGGCGCTCACCAGGGATTTCATCACCGGCTCCACCGTGGACATCGGTAATCCGGCAACGGCCGCGATGGCTGACAGTTCGCCATGCTTGCGAATGGCCGTGCCATGCATGACGAGATAGGGAATGCGCGGCGACAGGCTCACCGCCTGCTCAGCCCGGCGCAAGGCTTCGATATCGTCCCGTGTCAGGCCTGCACCCTTGTCTTTCAGCAGGCGCGACTGGCGCTGCTCCAGCTTGAAGAGTTCATCGGCAAGCGGCGTGTCGTAGTGGTACTTGACCCAGTCACCGCACAGATGCCGGAAACGCGGCTGACAGACATCCGGCACGAAAGTCCGGGCTGCGGTCATGTACTCGGCCAGCGACAGCACGCCATGCGAAGTCTGGTAACGGTCGTTCTTGGTCGGCAGGTTGCTGGCGCCTGGCCGCATCGGTCCCACGGAGGGCGTGTAATCGCCATCCGCCAGCATCGAGTACGGGAAATAACTGAGCGATTTCGCAGGCTGATCCGTGTGCTGCATCATGGTGTAGCCGTGCATGATCTGCGGCGGCGTGCTGATGTATCCCACCAGCTCGCCCAGGAACAGATTGCCGTACTCGTCGTTGAGCAGCGGGCGGAAGCGCTCCGCGCGTTCATCGATCAGCATCCAGTCTGCCGGATCGTAGACCCCTGCGATCAAGGCGAACTCCCGGATCACGCCGGAGTAGGTAAGTGCTCCGGCATCCATCTGCTGGTCCCGTGTCCATCCCGCCATGACGTGCCACAGGCTCGTGGTCGCGTTCTTGATGCGCTGGGTCAGATCTTCGAAGGTCGCGGTCAGCTCCTCCTTGCTGCCCATGCCGACCGGCTGATGGCCGTTGGAAAGCGTATCTGCGGTGTAAAGCCCTACCGCCACCATGTTCTCGCCCTTGAGCTCTGGTACCGATTCGAAGGAGCCCCAGTCATCCAGGAGATTGATGTGCACTCCCTCGACCACCATGGTGACGGTGAGGTTGTTGTAGGGAATTTCACTGCCAATCCCGTCCAGCCAGGGCACCGTTGCCTCCGACAGTTCGTTGAAATCCCGGACCAGCATTTCGCGGTTATCGGTGAGCTTGTAAGGGCCATAGTTGTGCAGTGTGAGGCGGCTCTCGCAGGAAACCAGGAAGCCGTACTGTGCGACGGCCGCCAGAAATGACTGCGCCGCCTTGTGCAGGGGGTCGCCATCACGGCACTCGAAGGCATCGGCATGAAAAACCTGCAGCCGCTGCTCCGGCATGATCTGGGCTCGATGGCCGGCCTGCCGGTTGGTGAGGTTGCCATTGTTGCGATGCCAGGAAAGCTGGAAGCGCTTCCAGAAGTCCATCACGTATATGACATCCTCAACCGCATCGGTCGGCTTCAGCACGCCCCAGTTGATGAGCATTTCGCGACCGAGCAGGTAGAAGCAGGGAAAGCACCAGGCAACGATCTTGATGCCCTGGTTGCGGGCGCGGTCGCCGATCTCCTCGGCGGACATGCGCTCCTCGACTTTGCGCAGCAGGATCGGGTAACGGTAGAAAGCATTGAGATAGGAGAACAGGATGTAAGCCGAGACCGGGAAGATCTTGGATTCCTGCACCGTGCGGGTGGCGCACAGCCAGTAGATTTCATCGGCGTTCTGCTGGATGAGGTTGTTCGTTTCCAGCAACTGGGCATAGGTGAGCTTGAAGTCGGACATCGGGGTTTCCTTATCGGGTCAGGCGCCAGACCAGCGCCGGGGCGTCGATACCTTGTGCGTAGTCGTCCCCCGTCTTGGCGCGTGCCGAGCTTTCCACTTCGAGGCGGTCACCATCCTTGATGCCCGAGAGGCGTACGTTCATCAGGCAAGGGATGCCGTACTCCCGCGTGAGAATGGCCAGGTGGGACCGCGTCGTGCCGCCGGCGCAGAGCACGCCTTTGAATTTTTCGAGCACAGGGGCAGTGAGCGTGCCACCCGAATCGTCGACGATGGCGATGGTGTCCTCGGGCACACCCTGGGTGAGGTACTCCATCACCTTTTCGCTGGTGCGCACATAACGCGCGACGCCCACCAGGTTTCTGTCACGTGTGACGACGTTGTCGCCGGCCCCCCGGAGCTCACGCCCGGTGGCGTCGGCCACGGCGACCGGCGCCTCAGGATGCTCGAAGCTGAAATCGGTCTGATACAGGCCGGAATCCTTGTAAGCCTCGGGCCGCTCCTTTGCCGATGAGATGGCCGAGGGCTCGAAGCGGTAGCCATTGGCCAGCAACCGCTGCTCGATGGCTGCGATGTCTTCGCGCGTGATGAGGTCGTAGGCCGCGCCTGCCACGAAATCCTTCCAGTCACCGCCAGCCTCGGCGAAACGTCTGCGCACCAGGTCCTTCATGGCGCTGTTGTAGGCCTCCACCAGCGGAAAGGTGGACTCCCGGGCGTATTTGTCACTGTCGACATAAAGTTTCGGCATCGAACGGCCTCTTCTCACTCTGCTCGTGTGAATTTCTCGCGCAGTTGCCTGCGTTCATGCGCGCCCAGGCCATACCATTGCCTGAGCATCTCGTCTTCTCCCTCGCAGCTCGCAATGCCTGAATCCAGGGCTTCGAACACGGCGTCTGCATAACTTTCGCGGGTTTCCAGCAGCGGCATGATCAAGGGAGTCAGGCTGGTATCGTCCCGCGAGGGCACGGCGTATTTGCGTAAAACCCGCCCCAGTTCCGCTGCGACAGGAAAGTAGCGTTGGGACAGCAGGAACTCGTGCCGGAGCGTGTTGCGCGGTACCCCCAGAGCCATCAGCAACAACACCACACCGACGCCGGTGCGTTCCTTGCCCGCAGAACAATTGAGCAGGATGCCGCCCTCGTCGTGATTCAGCAAGGCGTCAAACATCCGTCGGAAATGGGCGGAGAATTCCAGAATGTAGACTTTGAGCAAGGCTGCAATTTCAACGGCAACGCGCTCCGGGTCGGAGGTTTCCTCGAACAGCCGGTGAAAGAAATGCTGATCTGCCTTGCCAGGTGGCACACCGATGGTGGAAAGCCGGGGGTCGTTCGGCAGGCTGGCATTCTCGTGCACGCGTTCCGCCTCCAGCCGGAAATCACACACCGTGCGGATATCGAGGCCCGCGAATTCTTCGCGTGCCGTTGCACTCAGCCCGGACAGATGTCCGGAGCGGAAGACAGTGCCCCAGCGCACTCTGCGTCCTTCACCAGTGGCGTATCCCCCGATATCGCGGAGATTGGTCGCGCCTGCGAGGGCCAGATGGCGCGGTCCGGCAAGCAGCGAAGGACCCTGCTCCGGCACCAGGGCGAAGTAACTCGGGAAGGGCAGCTCACTCAGCGTGCAGGGTCCGTCGGTCACGGCCAGCGGGGCGGTGTAGTCGATAGCCTCGGGAGCGCCGCCCCGGAAGATCCGGACCGGGCCGTGAAGATCGGCCCCCGACCAGTCGAGCCGGAAGGCCCGGTCCGCGGTCCGGATGATTTCGAGCGAGCACATGGGATCCATGGACGGGATTATCCCGACAGGGCGGGTCAGCTGTCATCCCGCCCGGCGACGGCCAGAGCTGCTGTTACCAGCCGGGCTGGCCTGCGCGCGTGCGTGCGCCGGTGCTGTCCAGGCGCAATTCACCGTCGGCAGCCTGCGGACTGCCCGCAAGCGGAATCGCAGCCAGCACATAGTCCGTGACTGACGCGCTGATGATCCGGAGGTTGTAGAACTTTCGCTCCCCATCCAGGGGCGCCTGGGTGGGGAAGATGGCGGGCGGCCCGGTGGCCTCATCGCCGCCTTCCGTGCCGGCTCCGAGGTAGCTCCCATTGGCGACATGGAACCGCTCCATGGCGTTTGCGAGGCTGGTGAGCGCGCCCGCCGCATCCGCGCGCCGCGACTTGCGCATCTGCTCCTGATAGGACGGATAGGCGATCATCGCGAGAATGGCGACCACCGCCACCACCACCATCAATTCGATCAGCGTGACGCCTGCGGCACGCCTCACTGTGTTCTCCAGTAGGTCCGCACCGGAGAGCGGTTGGCGAGTCGCGTTTCCACGCGCTCCGTCCCGACAAAGACCAGCGGATCTCCCTGGGAGTCCGCAGTGCCGTCGGAGGACCCGTTATCCGGGAAGAAGATCGTGACTCCCGGAGGGAGCCCCCCCTTGCGCAAAGTCTGGGAACGATCGATGCGCGAAAGATCCGTTCCCTGATGATCAGGGTTGCGGTCGATTACCGGAGTGCCATCGCTTGCATTGAGTACGTAAACGCGCCCCGTCCCTTGCTCGGGCGCGCAGGCCACCGTCTGATCGCCCCCGGGGGTATAGGTGGTGAACATGATCTGTCCCGCGAACGTCACCGGTCTCTCAAGCACTTTCTCGCCGACGAACGCCCCGCCCTCGACCTGGTTCAGCCAGAGGTACCAGCCACTCTTGGCAGTGAGTTCGGACAGCGCACCTGCCATCTGCTCTTCCGTGCCCTCACCGATGAGGTTTGAAGTCGCATCATGCAAATCGGACAGTTCGGCGCGTGGATAGAGCGCCGTGCCATCGGGCGCGCGCTGAGGGCCATAAATGGCCGGGTCACGCAGTACGAAGAATGCGTCCTGGACGGTAGTGGAGAGCGGCTTCTCGCGGTGTCCCGACCCGATCGCGATGTTGAGGTAGCGCTTGCGGGAACTCAGCGAGATGTCCGGCGGGTAGAAGAACCGGCGATGCGACGCAGCGGTGCTCCCCCCGAGGGCCGCAATCACACCGCCCGTCGCCAGCGTTCGTGCGTCGCGATTACTGGTCGAAAAATCGATGCGCCAGAGCTGCCCGCCCATGTCCCCGATGTAGACGCGATCCATCAGGCCATCACCATCGATATCAAGGATCGCCGGATCAGACGGCAGGCTGTACTGCATGTCCGGCAACAGGAGGTCCGGATCGCGGCCGTTCGCCGACCCGGCAGGGCCTGCCTGCCAGAGCAGGGCGCCGGAGAAGGCATCCACGATATACAGCGCCCTGCCGTAACTGTCAGGAGTGGCGGCAGGCTTTTCGTCCTGGAGCGGGTCATACCCGCCGCCGAAGACCAGCACCTCACGGACCCCGCCGGCCAGCTTGATCCGGGTTTTGACGGGCGCAGACCAGGTCTGTCCCAGCTCCGAGAAAGGTCCGGGTATTCCACCCTTGATGACCCATTGCAGAATGGGCGAGGTGCGACGCGAAACATCCAGGGCGTAGTAGTTCCGGCCACCCCTGCGCATGCCCTGGAACAGGTGTACCGAATCCCCTGCGTCATTCAGGTTGAAGTTGTTGTTCCTGTCCTGGACCCAGGCGGTAAGCGGACCGTCCAGTCCATAGAGCACAGGCACATTGGCCGTGTTGTCGTGCAGTGCAGGCAGCCTCGACAGCAGCTCGCCAGGCATGAAGGAGAAGGTCTCCTCGCCTGTGTCGGCGTTGAGCGCGGTGAGCAAGCCATTATTGGTGCCGATGAAAAGCGTGCTGTCCTGGCTGGATGAGCTGGCACCATAGGTAATGAGCAGAGGACGGCCGTGCAGCGGCGCCCCCATCAAGCGGCGCGGATCCGAAATATCCCCATCGCCGTCCTCGTCGAGCACGTCGACACCCCGTGCCCACTGCAGCAACGCGGTGCGGCGAGCATCCGTCATCCCGGCATCACCCAGCATTGCCTTCGTGATTCGGGTGTTGGTCTCATGCAGCCGGTGGTCATTGCTGGTCAGGAGTACCTTGGCGGGCTCGGTGTTCCCCGTATAGGTGTACAAGGTGCGGGCAAGGGTGAGTCGACTGGCCGCCCCGCCTCGCGAGACCTCGTTCCCATCCGGGGCATCCGCATCCTGGGTCCAGAAGCTTCGGACATCCCGTCCGAAGAAGGCCGTCACAGGGTCGATGGCGTTACGTCCCGAGGCATCGACGATGGTCCCGCCTCGCAGCTTGAAATGCTTGAGATTGCCGGGCCAGCGTGGTTCAGAGGTGGGCTTGAACAGCGCGAAGTACAGGCTGTCGTTGTGAGCCATGCGGTTGAATGCATTCACAGCGATGGTGGGCGACACGAAAGTCGTACTGACCGAAAAAATATCCGTCATGATGTTGTTGAAGACATCCGTGAGCTCTTCGGTGCTGTTGGCCGTATGGAATTTTCCGCCACCCTTTTGCGCCGCCGAGGAGAGCAAGGCGATATTCCCCGAGGTGAATCCGATGGTGTAGAGATTCACTCGTTGCGTGTCGTTGACATTTGAGCTGCAGTCCGCAGTCGCCATGTACTGGGCAAGCTCGTCCATGCAGTTGCCCGTGCAAGTGGCTGAACCCGTCACACTGGCGAAGTTGGGCATGGTGCGGATCGCGGAATCGGCATCAAAGTCGTTGGTGGGCTCGCCATCGGTCAGGAAAACGACAAAATTCTTCTGGCATGGGAATTCCACCGGGCTCTGGTAGCGTTGGGGATCCCGCGGGTTCAGCACTCCGGGTACATTCGTTCCGGGCAGGGAACGACTGCCGAACATCACGCTCCCCCCCTGATAGAAGCGGTAGGACTCGAACAAGGTCTCGCTGAGTGGAGTGTTGCCCTGGCCCACGAAGGAATTCACTGCGTCCACGTAGGAAGTCCGGTTCTCGGGCGTCAGTCGCTGCATGGGCATTACGAAGTACCCGCCGCGATTGTTGGATGAAGACGGCGGATTCGCGCTGTATCGCATCACTGCGATATTCACGTTGGTCAGGGTCTGCGCCAGATTCGAAAACACGGTTTTCACCGTGCTCATCCGGCTCAGGTAGGTCTGCTGCTGATGGTTGTAGCGCCAGTTGAGGTAGTTGCCGCTGTAAAGCGTGTAAGAACCTCCGACGCTGGACCAGTTCAGTGAGCCGGTCTGCGCCGATTGCCAGCCAGTGGTGGTATTGACGGGCCAGATTGCCGTGGTGCTGTTGATGGAGTTGTGGCCATGCAGGCCTGCATCTGCCGCGCACTCTGCGTCGAGGGAGGGTTTGCCACTGGCCAGCCCGCCCCAGGTCTTGCTGTTGCGCTGAGCCAGACGCCCACTGAAATATCCGGTGGCCTCTGGCCGGTTACCCAATGCAACAGCCGACGCCGCGCAATGGTTGACCCCGGCATTGAAATACTGGCTGCTGCTGCAGCTGGGCGGACTGCCGCTGGTGCTCCAGTACACGCGGTCGGCCCCGCAGGTGCCAGAGTAGTTGATGGCGGGGTTATAGACCTGCACAGGCCCCGGTACGTCCTTGGTTTCCATGCTGCCCGAAGTGTCGAAGATGAACACGATGTTCGGTCTTACGAGAGGGTCGGTCTGCGTCAGCTGCATGAAGGCTTCGATGTCCTCTGCCTGCGCCGGCGCCAGCAGCAGCAGAGCGCCCAGACTCAGCAGTTGCCTCAACAGTTTTCTTGTCGGAAGCATCAGGAACATGGGCGCGTTACCAGAGCACCCGCAGGAGCTTGCGAGTGTCTCGTGTGAAAATGACGGTACCCGCATTGCCGCTCAGTGCCACAGCCTCCAAGGCTGAAATGGGCTGGCCGGCGTGCAGCAGCAAAAC
>JBDLQR010000018.1:0-21857 GCA_039800485.1 Pseudomonadota bacterium | reverse complement strand
GCTCACCCTGCTGCTCCGGGTCATATTCCGTGACCTCGATATCCGGGATGGCACTGGCGATGATGCGGCGGGTGCGCGCCATGGTTTCGCGCGAACCGTCGACGATGATCAGTTTCAAAAGTCTTCCTCCTGCCTCGCCGGTACCCCGGGGAGGCGCTCTCTTCTGCAGAGGTGGACGGCAGTGATTCAGCCACCCGGCCCCTTTTTTGATGCATCCGAGGGGTGCGCCAGGCAAAAAAAAGGGCTGCATCAGCAGCCCCAATACGCTGGTGACGGGACAAGCCCGTCTTACTCACCCACGGAGATCGTCAGTGCCCATGCCGTGCAAGCAGCGCACGGCCCTTTCGGGTCACAAATCCTTCATCGCTCACCAGGCCGGTGCGAACCGCGATGTCGAACAGGCCATCAGTGCCGGTGCGCGGGAGGTAGACGGTACCGTCCCCGTAGCGGTGGGCGAGAAGCCCGGCCAATCGATTTTCGAGTTCCTGCGGTGCCTGGTTCATGCTCATGTTCGTTCAACTGCCTCTGGCCGTTTTATCGGCCGATGCCGGCAGGTCTTTAATCAAGTGGCGCTTAGCGTATCAACGTAATTATTGTTGTCAACAATATCTTTCAAGTGTCTGATTTTGAGAGACTTGATGTTCCGCTCAAGTGAGGCTTGGCGAGGTATTCCTCGCTTTGCATCTCCGTCAGTCGGCTGGCTGTGCGGCGAAAGGAAGGAGCGAGGCGAGTGCCCTGGTACAGGGCATCCGGGGGAGAGGCGGCAGACAGCAAGAGGTTCACGCCGCGGTCGTAGAACTCGTCGACCAGATTGATGAAACGACGGGCGGCATCACTTTGCTCGTCGGTGAACCGGGGCACGCCGGAGAGCAGTACGGTATGGAAACAGCAGGCGATCTCGATGTAATCCCCGGTCCCGCGTGGCCGCTCGCAAAGCTCGGTAAAGTCTGCCCACGCAACGCCATCGGCACGGGCGCGCAGGGGAATCACCCGCCCGTCGAGATCGATTGAGGCCGCTTCAGACGTCACGCCGTGGGTCAGGGCCTCAAAGCGCTGCGCGAGTGCGGATTCTGCAGCCGCATCCGCAGGCGTGTAGTAGGTCGCCGCCTGGGTGAGGGTGCGCCACCGGTAATCAACTGCACCGCCAAAATGGAAGACGTCCAGATGCTGTTTGATGAGGGCAATGGCGGGTAGAAAACGGTCCCGCTGCAGGCCGCCCCGATAGAGATCATCCGGCGCCTCATTGGAAGTCGTGACCAGCGCCACACCGCGTTCGAACAAGGCTGCGAGCAGCTGGGCGAGCAACATCGCATCCGTGATATCCACCACATGGAATTCATCCAGGCACAGCACGCGCATCCCGCGTGACCAACGATCGGCCACCTGGCGCAGAGGATCCTGGGTTCCACGCAACTGGCGCAGCTGTGCGTGCACATCGCGCATGAAGCTGTGGAAATGCACGCGTACCTTCAGTGTCTCCGGCAGGCTGGCACAGAAGGTGTCCACCACAAAGGTCTTGCCTCGCCCAACTCCTCCCCACAGATAGAGCCCACGCGGCGCTGCCGGGCGGGGTTGCAAGCGGCGGCGAAGCCAGGCAAATCCAGCAGATTTCTGCGACTCGGCGGCCAGCAACTCGCCGTGCAGTCGCTCCAGTCGGGTGAGAGCCGCGATCTGGTCCGGATCCGGCTGAAAATCCGGCCGCGCGCTCTCGGCGCGGTAGCGCGCCAGCGGGGTCATTTCGGTCGCATTGGGTTTCATGGCAGGGGCCGCATCCTAAAGAGGCCGGGGCCTTTGCGCCACGCCGGCAATACAGGGCGTCAGCCTCCAGTCAGAAAAGCGTGAGTTGCGCCTGGTTCCGGGCGGGAGGGCGAAACAGCGCGCAATCGAGAATCCGCCGCGTTCTGTTCAAACCGGTGGATCGGCACACACGGTCGAACCGCCCGGCCAGCAGTGCTGCTACCGGCCCTGTACCGCGCATGCGCTGGCTGAAATCACTGTCGTATTCCTTGCCTCCCCGCTGCGCGCGCATCAGGGACATGACCTTTCCAGCCTTCAACGGATAGTGGGCAGCGAGCCACGCCTGGAACATGGGGTTGATCTCCTGCGGCAGGCGCAACAACACCCAGGAAGCGGACTCGGCACCACAGCTGGCGCCACTTTCGATCACGGTTTCCAGTTCCTGATCATTCAAGCCTGCAATCACCGGGGCGAACATCACGCCCACCGGAATGCCCGCGGCCGAGAGGCGGCGCACGGTCTCGAGGCGACGCCGCGGCGCCGTGGCCCGAGGTTCGAGCCGCCGGGCCAGTGTGTGATCCAGCGTCGTGAGGGTGATGTAGACCTCCACCAGATTCAGGGCTGCCAGTTCACCCAGGAGGTCAAGGTCCCGCTCGATCAGCGCACCCTTGGTAATGAGCGTGCACGGATGCCGGGTTTCCACCATCAGGGCCAGCAATTCACGGGTGATGCCGAGCGCGCGCTCTACCGGCTGATAAGCATCGGTGCTCACCCCGATTGCCAACGGTGCACAGCGGTAGCCCGGGGCTGCAAGTTCGCGGCGCAGTACTTCGGCCGCATTGGTTTTTGCGAACAGCCGGCTTTCAAAATCAAGGCCCGGGGAGAGATCGAGCCAGGCGTGAGTAGTGCGGGCATAACAATAAACGCACCCATGCTCACACCCCCGGTAAGGATTCACGGATTGCGAGAAAGGCACATCCGGAGATTCATTGCGCGAGATGAGTGAGCGCGCCCGCTCGGCGCTCACCACTGTATCGAGCTTGGGTGGCGCCTCGTCTTCGGTGCCCCAACCATCGTCGAACGCCTCACGCGCACAGTCCAGATAGCGTGGCGGGGGCTCGATCGCGGCACCGCGGCCCTTCAATACCCGTGTGGCGGGATGTGAGTCGGGGGCTGATTGTTCGATCGAATCTTCGTTGTTCATCGCAGTTCTTCAAGCCAGAAACCAGGCTCATCCGATCGACGGTACCGTCGCCAGTGGCTATCATGCCACTGGTTTTCACCTTTATGGACAGCGTCAGTGGGGCACACGGAAACTGCATGAACAGCCTGTCGAATGTGGCCATCGCCGCATCCTCCCTGCTCTCGCTGCTGCTCGTCCTCACCGGCGTTGCGCTGGTCGTCATGCTCGCCCTGCTGCTTCAGCGCACGCGCGTGCTGCGCGAACTGCAGGCACGACAGGAGCAGCAGTTGCTCTCCCTGGAAACCCTGCGTGGGGTAGTGGATTCACTGGCCCAGCACACACGCGAACATCAACATCAAGGCAGCGCAGACGCGAGCCGCCTGCGCGAAAGTCTGCTCGAGCGCACCGAGGCCGTGCGCCTCGCCGTGACCCAGGATCTGGCGCGACAGAAACTAGAACTCAACGAGCAACTGGCAGCCAGTCGCGCCCAGGTTGGCGCCGCCATGAACGAATACCAGGTGGCTTTTGAGGCGCGCCAGACCCAAGCCGTACGTACCCTGCATGAAACCCTGCAACAGGGCTTCCAGGCACTGCATCAGCAGCTCGGCGAAACCCTGCAACGAAACGCGGGCGAACTGGGTCAGCGGTTTGAACTGCTGACCCGCTCCACCGATGAGCGGCTGCGCGAGATCAGCGGCCAGGTTGATCGGCGTCTCACCGAGGGCTTTGAGAAGAGCACCCAGATCTTTCACGACGTCATCAAGCGTCTTGCCCTCATCGATGAAGCGCAAAAGAAGATCACGGCGCTGTCCGGGGATGTCATAAGCCTGCAGCAGATTCTGGCCGACAAGCGCTCGCGCGGGGCGTTCGGCGAAATCCAGCTCGCCTCGCTGGTGCGCAACGTGATGCCGGAATCCGCCTTCAGCCTGCAACACACGCTGGACAACGGGCGGATAGCGGACTGCATGCTGTTTCTGCCACCACCCTCGGGAGCGATTGCGATCGACGCCAAGTTCCCCCTCGAGTCCTACCGCCGCATGACCGATTTCGCAGCCTCGGAGGCTGAGCGCAAGCAGGCGGAAAAACAGTTCAAGCAGGACATCCGCAAACACATCAAGGATATTGCCGGGCGCTACATCATTCCGGGCGTGACTGCCGATGGTGCCATGATGTTCATTCCGGCCGAGGCGGTGTTCGCCGAGATCCAGGCCCACCATGCAGAGCTTGTGGATGAGGCCCATGCAGCGCGGGTCTGGCTTGTCTCCCCCACCACACTCTGGGCGGTACTCAATACAGCCTGCGCCGTGCTGAAGGATGCCGCCACTCGTGAACAGGTAGACATCATCCGGGAACACCTCGGGCATCTGGGCAAGGACTTCAACCGCTTCCGGGAACGCATGGACCAGCTTGCCAGGCATATCGAGCAGGCGCATGAAGACGTGCAGAAAGTGAACATTTCGGCCCGCCGCATCACCGACCGCTTCCAGCGCATCGAACGGGTGGAAGTCCAGGGACCCGCGGAGCGCTTGCTTGAAGAACCCTTGCCCGCGGACGAGGCAGCGACATGATTCAGACGCCGTTCAAGTCACTTGCGCTTGAATGCTTTTTAGACTTCGTGCGGGCACGTCCCCGCGGCATCACCCGGAAATGACCAGACAAGGATTGCGATGAACACGCTCCTGCAGGGCATCATCTTTGACGTGGACGGTACGCTGGCCGATACCGAGGAAGTGCATCGCCAGGCCTTCAACCTGACGTTTGCCGAGTTCGGTCTCGCATGGGAATGGACTCCGGCGCTTTATGAAAAGCTGCTCTCCATCTCCGGAGGCCGCGAGCGCATGCTCATCCATGCCCGCGAGGTGGACCCGGCGCGAGCCGCTGATCCGCAGTTCCCCGAGTTTGTTCATCGCCTGCATGAAGCCAAGACTGCCTGCTACGCGCGGCTCCTGCGCTCCGGCGAGGTTCGCCTGCGGCCCGGCGTGGAGCGCGTCATGCACGAGGCCCGGCGGGAAGGCCTGCTGCTCGGCATTGCCACCAGCTCGGCGTGGTCGAATCTGAAGACCCTGCTGGACAACAATCTCCCGCCTGAGTGGCCGAGTTGGTTCAGCGCCATCGAGACCGCGGACTCGGTGACCGAGAAAAAACCTTCACCGGCGGTCTACCAGGCGGTGATCAGTCGCGCGCATTTCGATCCTGCGCGGACCCTGGCGCTGGAGGATACCCAGAACGGATTGAAAGCCGCGCGAGCAGCGGGCTTGGCCACAGTCATCACGGCGCATCAGTTCACACGCCATCACACTTTTGAAGGCGCTGCCGCGGTGCTGGATGGCCTGGGTGACACTGAACATCCAACCCAGGTGATTGCCGGCCCGCCCTGCGAACAGGGTTTTGTCGACCTGCGCTACCTCGTGAATCTCATGGCGACCCGGAATGACCCGGGCGCCATTCCTGTGCAAGGGCGCCTCAATTACGCCTGAGGCTGGGCGCTCCCGCCGTGCGCGCCCTCTCCCGGCGGGATCCGGCGCTCCTCTTGCTGCAACAGGGTGCGCGGCGCCGCGCGGCCTGACGGCACCGCAGATTCATTTGATGACCAGAAACGCCGCCTGACCACCCCGGTGAACGCGCAGCACCAGCTGCCCCTGCAGTTTGCCCACCAGCCCCACGAATTCGTTCACGTTGCTTACATCCTGGTTATTCACCGCGGATATCACATCCCCCGGGCGCAGACCTGCCTGAAAGGCGGGTGAGCGAGGCGAGAGTTCCTGCACGACCACGCCGGCCAGGCTGCCGTAGGCTGGATGGTCGGGCCCCAGATCCTGCACGGAAAGTCCCGCCAGGCGTTCGTTGCGCGCCCCTTCGGAAGTCGTCTCTGCAGTCATCCTCGCGCCTACCTGGGCAGATACGCGCATCCGTTTACCGTCGCGGAGCACTTCCAACTGCAGGGGATCTCCCACGCGCATGAGGCCCACGGTATTGCGCAGATAGGTCGCATCCCTTACTGCTTTGTCGTTGATCCCCACCACCACATCACCCGCGCGCAGACCGGCCTTGTCCGCGGGTGAGCCCGGCATGATGTTCACCAGCACCGCCCCGTTGGGGTTGGGCAGGCCAAAGGCTGCCGCAAGATCCGGGGTCAGGTTCTGCATCTCGGCACCAAGGAAACCCCGGGTCACCTTCCCGAACTTCACCAGCTGCTCCATCACCCGCTGCGCCATATTGATGGGGATGGCAAAGCCGATGCCGATGTTGCCTCCGCTCTGCGAATAGATGGCGGTGTTGATCCCTACCAGTTCCCCACGCAGGTTGACCAGAGCGCCACCGGAATTGCCGGGGTTGATGGAGGCATCGGTCTGGATGAGTTCTTCATAGCCTGTGATGCCGAGCCCACTGCGCTCGAGCGCGCTCACGATACCGGAGGTGACCGTCTGACCCAGGCCGAAAGGATTGCCGATTGCGACCACGAAATCGCCAACCCGCAAGTTCTCCGAATTCGCACTGGCCAAGGCCATGAGTCTGTCGGCCTTGATCTGGATGACGGCGAGGTCGGTTTCGGGATCGCCCCCGATCAATTTGGCCTTTGACTCCCGCCCGTCGGTGAGCTTGACGGTGATCGAATCGGCGTTGGCGATTACATGATGGTTGGTCAGGACCAGACCACGCGCAGCATCCACGATCACGCCCGAGCCCAGACTCTGCGTCTTGCGCTGGTTGGGCATGTCCGGGATGTTGAAGAAGCGCCGGAAGAAAGGATCCTCGAACAGTGGGTTCATGCGCAGCTTCACATGCCCCTCGGTGGAGATGTTCACCACCGCAGGCGTGACCCGCTCGAGCATCGGGGCGAGCGAGGGCAAGGCCTGCCCGCCCACTGCCGCCGGTAACTGGGCCGGTACAGGGACGCCGACCACGAGGAGAAGAAGGGCAGAAAGGATTCGTGTGCTCATGGGTCTCCGGAATGCAGTGTCGCGGTCGGCGGTCTCAGATTTTTGCAGCCACGGTGGTCATCACCTTGGCCTGCAGACGCATGGCCCAGCGCACCGGCAAAGGGAGTTCGGAAGCCCCCAGACGGCGCGCGGTGGCGGCATGGCGGGCCTCGTCCTGCCGCATCTGCTTGACCACCCGGCGACTGGCTTCGTCCTTGGGTGACAGCCGCGCGAGATGGCCTGCGAGATGCTCCCCAACCTGGACCTCGGTTTCCTCCAGAAACCCCATGCTGGCCCGGTCACCGGCAAGGCCGGCCAAGGCGCCCAAAGCAAACGCGCCCCCGAACCACAGCACATTGAGACGGCTGGGGCGCGATTCAAGCTCCTGCAGCCGTCGCGCACACCAGAGCAGGTGGTCCTCCTCCTCCTGTGCTGCGGCCTCCAGAGCCCTTTCGCGTGCCCGATCCTTCACCGCCAAGGCCTGGCCCAGGTAGAGCGCCTGGGCGCAGACCTCCCCGGTGTGATTCACCCGCATCATCGCGGCCGACGCCGCCCGTTCCGGTGCGGAAAGCGCGACCGGATTGCAGTCCTCGGCGGGGTAGGGTCGCATCGGCATCCGGTCCGGGCCTCCGGCCAAGGTGCGCAGGGCCTGGTCGAAGCCTATGATGAGCGCGTCCAGCGGCGAGTGTGTGGAAGGTGGCATGAGGCAGACTCCGGGCTGCAGGGCCTGGGCGGGAATTCGCGGCAAAGTACCATGAAAACAGGCGGATACCGAGTCGCGTTTCATTGACAAGCGCGGGCGGCCTCCGATACATTGCGCGTCCTTTTCGCAGGGCCATCCCATGAAGACTTTTTCCGCTTCCCCATCGACGGTGAAACGTGACTGGTACGTCGTCGATGCCACCGACAAGGTTCTCGGCCGCCTTGCTTCGGAAATTGCCCGCCGTCTGCGCGGCAAGCACAAGCCCGAATTCACGCCCTCCTTCGACACCGGCGATTACATCATTGTCCTGAACGCAGGCAAGGTGAAGGTCACGGGCAACAAGGAGAAGGACAAGTTCTACCATGACCACTCCGGTTATCCGGGTGGCATGAAGACCCAGAGCTTCGAGAAGCTCAATGCACGTCATCCTGGTGAAGCGCTGGAACGCGCGGTCAAGGGCATGTTGCCCAAAGGCCCGCTGGGTCGCGCAATGTTCAGGAAGATGAAGGTCTATTCCGGCGCTGAGCACCATCACGCCGCACAGCAACCGCAACCGCTGGAAATCTAAATGGCGACCAACACCTATTACAGCACCGGCCGGCGCAAGAGCTCTTCTGCCCGCGTCTTCCTTGGCCGTGGCACCGGCAAGATCATCATCAACGGGCGCAGCCTCGAAGACTACTTCGGCCGCGTGACCGCGCAGATGATGGTGCGCCAGCCGCTGGAGACCACCTCCACGCTCGGCAACTTCGATATCAACGCCACCGTCACCGGCGGCGGTACCACCGGCCAGGCCGGTGCCCTGCGTCTCGGCATTTCGCGCGCGCTCATCTGCTATGACGAAGCCCTGCGCAGCACGCTGCGTACTGCCGGCTTCGTGACCCGCGATGCCCGCGAGGTCGAACGCAAGAAGGTCGGTCTGCACAAGGCCCGCAAGCGTCCGCAGTACAGCAAGCGTTAATCCGTTCTCCTGGGGGATCGTCTAACGGTAGGACAGCGGACTCTGACTCCGCCAGTCTAGGTTCGAATCCTAGTCCCCCAGCCAATTTCCGCCCTTCATCGCACCGCCCACCTTCCCGTCGCTTCGCGGGACCTGCCCGCGAATCCGATCAAAGCCTCGTGACCCAAGGGTCCACGACTGCGATACCACACCCGGTACCAGTTGCCTTCCCTTATCTCTCCGGTTCGCAGATGAATACGGGAATGTCGCGTCCGGTCCGGCGCTGGTAGAGGTCGAAATCCTTGTAGTGCCGGCAGCAAAGCGGCCAGACCTCTGCCTTCTCTGCTGGCGAAGCGACGCGGGCAATCAGCGGCTTGCTCTGTTTTTTCCAGGTGACTGTGATGTGAGGGTGGGCCACAAGATTGTGGTACCACGCAGGGTGGCGCGGAGCCCCCGCAAAGGACGCAACCAGGAGCACGCCCTCCCGATAGGGCACATACATCAGGGGGATCTCAAGTTCGCGGCCACTGCGGGCACCTGTCATGCGTACCAGACAGACATCACCCCCACCGAACCGGCCCCCGACCCCACCATCACTCGCGCGATAGAGGGCGGTATGCACCGCCGACATCCAACGCGCAATGGGTTTGAGCAGACTGAACTGCCATTCGCTGATCGGCCGTGGATTGCTCATCGTCGCAGTCTCCCTGAACCGGTTTTCCCAACAGATCTTGCCGCACGCTTGACACAGTGTACGCCACTCCCTGCGCAGTGGCGGCCCTGCTGTAGACTCTGCGCGGCTGACAGAGCAACTCAAGGTTTACCCTCATGAATGAAGCAAGAATCCAGTACGACGTGCGGGACCGGGTGGCCGTGATTGCCCTGTGCAGGCCGCCGGTCAACGCACTCGATCACCCCATGCTTGATCAGCTCCACGCGGCCCTGCGACGTGCGGATGCAGATCCGGAGGTCGGTGCCATCGTGCTTACCAGCGCACTCCCCGGCATGTTCTGTGGCGGCATGGATCTGAAAATGATTGCAGCCAATGACGGGGCCTTCCTGCGTGACTTCGTCTACAAGCTGTACATGGATACCATGAATATCCAGTACGCGCTGCGCAAACCGACGATCGCCGCCATCAATGGTCCGGCGCGCGGTGCAGGCATGACACTCTCCATCAACTGCGATCTGATCATCGCCGCAGACGATATCGACATCGGTTATCCGGAAATCGACATCGGCCTCATCCCGGCCATTCACTTCGTCCACCTGCCGCGCCAGATCGGGCGTCATCGCGCCTTTGAACTGCTGTTCAGCGGCAAACCCGTGCCGGCTGCAGAGGCAGTCGGGATGGGGCTTCTGAATCGCGCAGTGCCGCGTGCGCGTCTGCTCGACGAAGCCCTGGAGATGGGTAAAGTTCTCGCTGCCAAATCGCCCACGCTCATGGCGCTTGCACGCCAGAGCTGGATGCGTGCCAATGATCTGGATTACCGACGTAATGTGGAAAACCAGATCGAGACACTCTGCAACGTCTTTGAAAGCCCCGACGGGCGCGAAGGCTTGGCCGCCTTCGTGGAGAAACGCGCGCCACGCTGGGCGCGGTGAGTTGAAAGAAAAATCGTGAGTCACTCCTGACTCAGTCGACAATCTCCTCGTAAAAGCGCTTGTCCGTACCACACACCGGACAAATCCAGTCATCCGGCAGATCGCTGAACCGGGTGCCGGGCGGGATCCCTTCCTCCGGCCACCCCTTCGCCTCGTCGTACTCCGTCCCGCACGTCGTGCAGCGGTAGCGTTTGTAATCACTCACCGGAATCAGACTCCCCGTCTGTCTTCATTGCATGCGAAAGCGGATGGGTACGGACTTGGGACCGCTCACGAATTCAGACTCGGTGTGTTTGCCCGGTCCTGCCATCTCCACTGATTCGAGGCGCGGAATGAGTTCCTCCCACAGGGTCTTCATTTCCAGACGCGCGAGATGCTGTCCCAGGCAGATATGTGCGCCATAACCAAATCCGATATGCCGATTGGGCGAGCGTGTCGGGTCGAAGACATAGGGGTTCTCGAAGACTTCCTCGTCGCGATTCGCCGACACATAGGACAGATACAGCAGATCCCCCTTGCGGATGGTCTGGCCACGCAGTGAGTAGTCCTCCACTGCAGAGCGAACGAATTGCTGCACCGGGGAGGCCCAGCGGATTGCCTCTTCGACGAAACCGGGAATCAGGGCGGGGTCGGCCTTGAGCCGCGCGAGCAGATCGGGATTTTCTGCCAGCACCCACATTGCCGTGGCAGTGGTCGCCGCAGTGGTGTCATGCCCCGCGGTGGAGATGATTGCGAAGTAGGAGATCATCGCGCGCTCTTCCATCTCATGGCCGAACACCTTGCCATTGGCCACCAGCGAGGCAATGTCAGCAGTCGGGTTTTCCCGGCGGGCGGCGATCATGGGCTCGTAGTAGTTCTTGAATTCGTTGAACACGATGTCCCAGGTCTTGGTGATTTCCTCAGGGTCTGCCGGATTGCTCCCCGGGCGTTTCAAGTCCGGATCGGCATAACTGAACAGCCAGTGGGTGAGGTCCAGCATCTTTTCGTGATCTGCCCGTGGCACGCCTACCAGATCGAGAATGACCTGGGCCGGGTAGCGGAACGCGATATCGGTGGCGAAGTCGCAGGTCCCCCCGAAGGCCGCCATCTGCGCCACATAGTCACGGGCAACCACCCGGATGTTGTCTTTCAGCGCAAGCATCTTGTCCGGCATGAAGCTGGGTGCAAGCACCGACCGATAGGCCCCGTGTTCCGGCGGGTCGAGCTGCACCAGAGAGCGGAAGATGTTCGACTGGCCGCCAGTGAACTGCTTGACCAGCGCCTCTCCCGCCTGGGAAATCAGCGTCTTTGAGCGATCTCCGCCATGGAAGAGATTGTCTTGGCGCGATATCTCTCGCAGATCTGCGTAGCGGGTGACTATCCAGTGCGGGTCGTAGCCCGGGACCTCGGCTATGGCGAGCGGATAATCGCGCCTCAGTGTGCGGAAGATGTCGTGGATTGTGGCGGGATTGCTGAAAGTCGCCGGATTGAAAACGGGCGCGATGAGCTCAGTCGGAATGCGGGGTCCACTCATTTTTTTCCTCTCCACTCGAGGCTGCTACGAGCTTCGAGGATGCCACAGAACTGCGGGGCGGTGTGGGTTCAAAGGGGATGGCAGGGGCCGGGACTGGGTCCCATCCCAGGAGCTTGGCGAGTGCGCCCGCGGTCTGTCGGTAGCCTGCCGGAGTGAGGTGAATCAAGTCGCGTGCGGCGAGGGCCGGCTTTGCCAGAGCCCAGCGATAAGCGCCGCCCATTCCCCCCATGTAGGCCTGCCAATCCCACTGGGCACAACCATGACGGGCAGCCGCCCTGCGCTGGATTGCGACAATCGATTGATGGATCCGCGAGTGATGCAGCAGCTGCTCCGAACGAGCCTCGCGTGACATCGCGCCACGGCCTGCCGGCAGCAGCCGCCCCCTGTCGGTGGGCCCCATCAGCAAGCAGGATGCTGCGGGAAAAACCTCCCGCACTCCGGACAGCGCCGCCTCCAGTGTGTCGGCATAACGCTTGGCATCGAAGGGATCGACATTGCCCTCGTTGGTCCCGTACTCGAGCACTACCGCGTCATAAGGTGCGTCAGCGAGGCTGCCCTGCAGGTAAGCAGGATCCAGCATGGCCCATGCCCTGATGGTGGCCGAGGGGAATGCGAAGAGATCCATCTCCACCTGCGGCCTGTCATCCCGGACAAGCTGGATGCCCTGCAGTTGGAACACGCCGCCCGAGACCTGGATTTTGAGCGTGGAGACATGCTGGCTTGCCGTGATCTGGATGCTCTCGGGATATGCGGCTTCTTGTCCCTTCGGGATGCGTATGCGGTAGGCCCGTCCGCCATCCATGCTCACGGTCACCGCCGCTCCGCGCGCACTCGGCAGATGGAAAATTCTCACATGCTTCACGGTGGCCTGCCTGTGCTGGTCGCGCAGATCGAGCCAAAGAAATTCCCCTCGGGTACTGGCCTGCAAGGTGGCCAAGGCCGGTCCCATCCGCTGGCCAGGGGCGGAGGCGAGATACGCCGGCTGGAAATTCCAGCGTGCAGAGACGCAATGCTTGCGCAGGGGCAAGCGGACGCCGGGTCTCCCGACCGTCGGCGGAAGATAGGTCGAGGCGACTTCGAGCTTGCGTGCTCTGAGAATGCGCGTGAGCTCCTCATTGAGGAAAGCTGCTGCAAGATGACTGTCACCCCAGAATCCCACCCTTAACACGCGCCCCGACCCTGGCTTGGGGAGACTGAAGCCTTCCAGCAACTCGGGGGGAATGGTTTCCTGCGGGACGGAGGCCATGGCCGGCAACATGTCGAGATCAGCAGACCCCGGCATCACGCCAGGCGGGGCATGAGGCCTACGGGTTCTCGAGGAAGTTGTCGGGGGCGCGACCACTGTCGCCGGGCAGGTCAGATCTGGAGCTTTCGGATTGCTGCGCGCATGCAGTTGCACACCGCTCTCGTGGGTCTCCGCCGCCACCGTTGACAGCACTGGTGCCAGCAGCAGCACGGCCGCCCACACCAGAAGGGCGGCGTTCACGCCGCGGGGCTCAAAGAGAGGCAAATCAGGGCCTCTGCCCGGCATTACCACCCAGACAATGCCAGCTCGCAGGCAGGTCTGCCGTCGGAAGCTCGGCACTCGCCACCGGCAGAGCCAGATCAAGGTCCAGGGCCGCCACGTGCAGCTTGCGGCCGAACAGAGGTTGCACGATGGCTTCGGCGTGGGCCGGCAAGCGCATGGCATCCCGCGCAATCAGATCTTCCGGTGTAGCCCAGAAGATTCCGGTCGAGCAGTCCGCCACCTGCCCGTCTTCGGGCATCTGGCCCACCTCTACATTCGTGAAGAAAGAGGGTGCAGCCGCTTGTGTTGCGCTTCCGGCGGTAGCGGCTTGCCGGTTTTGCGTCTCGTGGCGGGGGAATCCTGCAGCGCGGAGGATTTGCTCCACGAAGGCGCGTTTGCCTGCCTGCGAAAGGTGGATGCCGTCCGAGACGAAGTATTCCGGGTGGTCGTCCGCGAGCCCAGCCCAATCCGCGAGCACGGCATTGGGATATTCCGCCACCACACGGGACATCAGCAGATTGTTTTCTTCCACCCAGCGGCGCGGCGCACGCGCATTGACCAGGATGATGCGCTCGCGATCACCCAGTGTTTCCAGCGCTTCGCGCAGCTGCTTTTCCGTGACATAGCCATTCGTGCCGAGATGTAGCATGACGGTACCGGCAAGCAGGTTGTTCTCCTTGAGTGCGCGCAATCGCACCAGAAGCGCGGCCGCCTGGCGACCGATTTCCGCATCGGTCTGGGCGCGAGGCAGGGTTTGTTCCAGATGCTGACGGGCACCGAGCAGTACCGAGTCCCCCACAGCCGTGAGTGTTTCATCCGGGGATACAGGAACGGTGATCTCGTTGCCCGTGAGAGAAGGCACGACGGTGGCAGATGTGACGGGCGCAGCCGGTCGTTCAGTCACGACGGCAACTGCAGCCGATGGGTCGAATGCATTCGGCTCCGACGGTGACGTCAGAGGGGGTGTGGCTGGTGGCAGCGGGCGTGTGGCAACGGGAGTACCCGAGAGAGTCGAGGCCTTGGGCAAGCCCTCCGTCGCGCCCACGGTGACCTGCAGTGGGCCTCCGTGCGCAATACCCATCGCCTCCGCGATATCGGCCGGGATTCCCTCTCCAGTCAGCCCCCGCGGAGAAGGATGGTCCGAAGCATTCTGGAGCACCAGCGCTGCCACGCCGGGCGCACCGATGAGCAGCACACCAAACACCAGTCTGCGACGCACATGAGCCGCCATACCGAGACCGGTCCCGAAGAATCGGGAAAAGCTGCCGTCGCGAATGGGGTTCTCCACCAGTCGGTAGCTGATCTCGGCAACCAGCGCCACCAGCAACAGCCGTAGCACCAGATTCACGACACCGTTCAGGGGTGTATCCAGTTCGGGGCGCGTCAGCATGAACACAGGCCAATGCCAGAGGTAAAGGCCATAGGAGCGTTGACCAATCCACTGCAAGGCCGGCCTTTCCAGCACCCACGCCAGGAGCGAACCCGGATTGAGGACGGCGAAGATGATCGCCGCTGCGGCGCTGGCCACAACAAGGAAGCCCCCACGGTAGAGCAAGGGCTGTTGCTCCCCTAACAAAAGAAACGCCAGCACCAGCACCACGAGTCCCGCAAAGCCCAGAAAATCCCGCACGAGGACGAGACCGGTCGAGACTGGTTTTCCGTCGCTGCCGAACGGTCGGGTAAACGCCGCCAGCGCGGCCCCCAGGAACAGGCCCATGCAGTGGGTATCGGTACCGAAATACAGCCGGCTGGGATCACCCTGCCCCGGCAAATCACCCGCGAGCGCCAGTTCCCGCATCCACCACGTGGAGAGCAGCGCCGTGGCAATCGCGAACAGTCCGACCGTCCAGCGATTACCGACCTTCAGCACGAGCATCAGCGCACAGGGCCAGAGCAGGTAGAACTGCTCCTCTATGGCGAGCGACCATAGATGCTGCAGCAAGGGTGGCCGACCGATGAAATCGAAGTAGGAGCCCTCGTTGAAGATGAACCACCAGTTGGCGGCATAGAGCAGGGCCGGGAGGGCGTCCTGATCTGTGCGCCGATGTGCGTCCGGTGCAATGAGGGGCACGATGGCCAGCAACACCAGCAGCATGGCGGCCAGCGCAGGAAAGAGGCGCCGCAGGCGGCGTGCATAGAAGGCAGGGATGTCGATGCCACCACGCTGCTCGGCCTCACGCAGCAGCAGGGCGGTCACGAGGAAGCCCGACAGCACGAAGAACAGGTCTACCCCGAGAAATCCCCCCGGGAGCCAGGCCAGATCCCCGTGATAGAGCAAGACGCCAATAATGGCGAGCGCACGCATGCCGTCCAACCCGGCCAGGCGTGCGCGCGAGCCTCCCTGGGAGAGGCCGCGAGAATCTTCTTGTGGTCCCGTGAGCCCCAAGGCCACGGGGTCAATCGCTGTCCCTGTCATAGACGGTCTTCCGGAGGCCGAGCCAGCATGTGCGGACGACTCCGATCGGGCAAACAGTTGTTATTGGTTTCGCCTGAGCATAATCCCGCAGCCGCGCCCCTGGCTACTCATCGAATGGATTAATCCCGGCCTGCTCCGTGGCCGGGAAATCACCCGCGGGTGTTCAAGCCTCGGCGAGTGCCTGCGCTGTCTCACGGCGGAGCGCCTTCCCGGCACTTGCCTCTTCCCGGTCCGGGCCCGCCACCGCATCAAGAAAGAGATCGCCGAGGATTTCCGGGCGCCCTTGAAACAGGCACTGAACCTTGTCAGGGCCCGCATGGGTGCGCCGCAAGGTACCGCGCAGCTCATGATCATCCACCAGGCGTACCGTAGCGGTGACGTACTCATCCACCGTCCGCGCGGTCATCCAGTCCGGACAGCCGAGCCGCTCAAAGAGTCCCTGGTCGATGTGCTCATGCACTTCGCGCCCGGTCTTGTTGATACCCACCAGTCCGGCCGTGATGGTGTCGATGATTCCGTTCGTGTTCCCGAAGGGGAACGGATTGATGAAGAGATCGCACTGTTCGATGACCTTCATGTAGTCGGCATAGGGCTGATGCGGGTAGACCGTGACCACATCACCCAGATACTGGCTGACCACCCGTTGGACCTGAGGATAGGTGAGCCCCTGTGCCTGTCCGATCAGGAAATGGAAATGCACCTTGCTCTTGGCCTCGGAGGCGATGCGGGCGCAAGCCATCAGGAAGCGAGGGTTCAGCTTCATCGTGGTGGAAGCCACGGCAATGCGCACCACATCCGGCTTCTTGCGGATGCTGCTCTTGATCTTGAGCGAGGCCGCTGCGGCCGAGGGCCGGTAGGGCATGCCATCACGCGGCAGGATCAGGAGCTTTTCGCTGAAGCAGGCAGGATCCCCGACGTAGTCTTCTTCCACCACCACATAATCGATGTTCGATGAGTGACTGGTGGCAGGATGCCCCAGCGCCATCGCCTGCACAGGTGCCACTCTCAGGTTGGCCAGGAACATGGTCAGCGGGAACATGCCGACGCTCGGCATGTAAAGGATGTCTGCCTGTTTTTCACGCGCGACCTGGCTGATGCAGCGGAGCTGGTCCGCAGTGTCAGAGCCCTCAATCTCGATGAACTCGTCGAAGATGGCTTTGCCCGCCTCGTCCACCGCGGATGAGAATCCCATGCCGATGACATGAAAGTGTCTGCGTGCACCTTCCAGCGTGCGTGAATGCGTGCGGTAGATGGAATGTCCCGCGTTGAACCATTCCATCACCGCCAGCAGCACCGGTTTGCCTTCACGCTTGCGCGGCATCTCTGGCGGCGCGATGTCGTGCAGGTCACGGCTGGCGAGCCAGCGCCGGATTAATGCGTTGATGGGTTTCTTGATGTCGTGCTTCTCGGGGATGTCTGCATAGCTGCAGTGCATGTAGACATCATGCAGAATTCCGACTGGAAGTTGCGCGATGTCCTCGATCTGGTCGAGTTTCCGCGCAAGCCAGGGCAGCATCAATTCACGCTTGATGTGTGCGGCCGGAGCGCCAAGGAAACGCGGGGACAACAGGGCAAGGCATAGACCTGCGGCCAGACGCTTGTCGTGCTCCCAGAGCGCGTCCAGGTCGAGCGCGATTTCGGATTCCGGTGAATAGAGCAGGCAGAATTTCGCCAGATTCCGGTTCTCGACCTGCAGATGACTCAGGTCCCCTTTGCCTCCGATGTTGAAGGCGCGCACCACGTGATCGGCGTTGCGGAAGGGTGTGGCAGAGAATATCGCCGAGAACCAACGATGGAAGTTCAGCAACTGGGCAAAGCCATCCGGCGAGAAGGCGAAGTCGGCATCGGCAAACAGGCAGGAGATGGCAGAGGCAACCCGGGTCCAGATGTGCACATCGGTCTCGGCGGGCAGGAGATTGGTGAGCGGGCTTGCGGCAAAGCTCCCCCCTTGCATGCCGTAATTGGCATCCAGATCCGCCAGCAGGGAAAGCAGCTCGCGCGCCGCGAGCTCGTGCTGACGGGTATAGGCGAGGTGTTCGAATTTTTCGAGGTTGAAGCTCATGACGCGTTCCCTACCTTGGCAGTGGTGACTGCCAGAGGTATCGGCATACGCGTCAGAAACTGTAACTGACCCGGAACCAGGCCTCAGGAATGTGCTGCTTGGTATCTGCCCGGGGATTGCCCCCCTCGACATGCCAGCTGGCGGCAACCTCGAGATTCACGCCCTGGTAGCCGGCTCTGGCACCCACGCCTGCGCCGGAGATTCGCCGGCGGTTGTCACCCTCGAAGATGGGGTTCGTGTTCAGGCGACTGGCCCCTGTGTCGTAGAACAGGAACGGCTCGATCACCTCATGGGGCTTGTACCGGAGCTCCAGCTGCCCCAGCCAGCCCCTGTCACCGAAGCCTTCGCTGGTGGGGTAAGCCCGAACGCCGTCGGCCCCCCCAAGCCCGAAATCCTCCGAGGAATCCAGATTATCCGGCGTCCATTGGACCGACAGGCGCCCATAAAGCGACAGCTTCCAGCGCAGATTCTGGAAGCGGACCAGGTCGAGATTGAGTTTGTCGAACGCCCCGTCGGTTTCCAGAGGATCGGGCTTGAGCATGCTGCCCAGGTGCAAATCGCCATGGGTCCAGGAAAAGGCACCGTAGGTGATGCCGCCACCCAGCAAATCATCGCGGTGATCGAACTGGAGACTGAGCGGCAGCGCATCACTCCATTTCTTCTCCGTGGAATCCAGAAACAGTCCCTTCTTGTCCGTCATCCGCTTGTGCTGGTAGCTCACGCCCAGAGTCAGGTTGCTGCGGGTTGATCGCAGGAGCGGATAGGTCAGACCCAGACTGGTGATTTTGGCGAGGCCACTGGCGTCCAGGACCTCGAAATCCTTGCCCAGCTGATAGCGCGTGTGCGTATAGCGGCCATTGGCACGCAGGCCACTGCCCCCCACCGGCAGGCTGTAGCCTATCGAGCCCAGCCAGAGATTCTGCCCGGTACCGATGATGTTGAGGTCAATGCGATCGCCCATCAGGAAGGGGCTGTTCGCGGTGAGTTGGATGAAGCCCCGGTTACGACCGGAATACCGGTTGCCGTGGTTATCAAAGCCGGCCTCACCCTGAAAGCGGCGGTCGCGAGACACTTCCACCGTCAAGTCGCCCGTACCTGGGGCCTCACCCGGTCCTACCACCGGCGTGACCTTGATACCCGGGAGATCACTCAGCAGAAGCAACGGCCGGTTGAGACCTTCCGCAGTAATCGGGGTACCGGGCTTGAGAACCTCAAGAAAACGCTTGGCGGCACGCCCGTAGCGCGGGTCTCCTCCCGGCTGGATGGCCCCATAGCGTCCCTCAATCACCTGCAGCCGAACCAGCCCACCCTCGATGGTCTGCGCCGGGACAAGTGCCCGGGCAAACAGATAACCGTTGGCGCGGTAATGTTCGGTAATACGACGTGCGAGACCGTTGAGGCCGGCAAGATCGAAACTTCGTCCCTGATAGTCACCAAGCAGCGCGAGCAATTCATCCGCCCCGAAAACCTCATTGCCCTCGACCACCAACTGGAGCACTTCGATCTCGGTGCCACCCGGTGCAACGCCTTCAGGCAAGGGGGCCGACAAATCAAACCGCGGCGATTCCCTGGGAGCCTCCGGCGGAAGTACGAACTGACGCAAGGTCTGGCCGGCGTCGGGAGGGATTGGCGGGGCAGCGTAGACGGGGCACAGCACCATGGCGAACATGCAGCACACCGCCCGAAGCCCTCGAAGTCTGACCATGATGCTGGAAATCTTGCGCAGGAATGTCGCGGACGGTACCACAAGGGGCACCCGCGGGACAGAACGTCCCGCGGGCACTGCTCAAGCGGCTACCTTGCGGTGATGTTTGCCGTCAGACCCGTCGGCTGCACGACACGGTAGTTGATCCGGTCGGTGCCGCTCATCGTGTAGCGGGCGGTAACCCCCTTGCCGGTCCCTACGAGCGCATCACCAAAACTGGCAGAGGCAAGGGTGATCGTCACATTGTCCCGCAGCAGCTTGTCCGTGCTTGCCACACCAGAGAGCGTGGCTGAGACCGTGCCGTCATACACCTTGTCGTTGACAGTGATCCCTTGGACGTTGAGGGAGCGGCGAGTGATATTCGCCGTCATCCCGGTCGGTTGCACCAGGTTGTAGTTCCTCGCGTCGTCACCCGAAAGCGTGTAATTGGTGATCACCGTCTTGAGTGTTCCCGCGTTACGGTCGGAGAAGAGCGCATTGGCCTCACCCAGCACCAGGTCGTCATCCCCGAACCGACCGTTGAAGACCGCTGTACCGGAAATCGTGGCGCGGCGGTTGCCGTCGTAGACCTTCTCATTTGCGCTCAAGCCTGAAAGAGTGAGGTTCGCTTTGGTGACATTCGCCTTGATCTCTATCGGGGCCGAGAACTTGTAATTTGAAGCATCTGCTCCGGAGAGAGCGGCCGAGACGACCACCGTCTTGTTGACTCCTACGTTCTTGCCCTTGAACAGGCCCGTCATCTCAGCGACGGAAACGTCGTCTCCGGAGATGAGGCCGAGAATCAACGGGGTGCCGCGTATGACTGCATTACGGGTTCCGTCGTAGACGCGGTTGCGGGCACTGATGTTGCCGAGCGTGACGGACGCCTGCTCTATGTCTGCGGAGAGTGTCACCGCCTGAAGGTTGTAGTTGCCGGAATCCGCGCCATTCAGTTCGACGCTCGCCTCAACCGTCTTGCCAGTTCCGGCATTCTTGTCGGAGAACATCGCCGCTACCGCGCCCAAGGCCACGAAGTCACCGGCAACCACACCCTGCAGGCTGCCGACAGACGCCAGTGTCGCGTTGACAGTCCCGTCGTAGACCTTGTTGCTGGCGGTCATGCCAGAGACTGTCAGGTTGGCCTTGCTGATATTGCCGGTCACGTTGGCCAGCTGTATCACGTTGTAGTTTCCGGCGTCTTTCCCGCTCAGTGAGTGAGTAGTCAATACGAGCTTGCCGGAACCTGCGTTCTTGTCGGAGAAGCTGGCGCTGACCAAGGTCACGAAAACCTCATCTCCGGCAAACCCGTAGCTCGATGCACCGGTCAAGGCCAGAGTTGCGGCGGTGCTACCGTCGTAGACCTTGTCTTCGACATTCACGCTCAAGGGAGTCAGGTCCGCCGGCGTGATGTTGGCTGTGAGGCCGGTCGGATCAGTGAGCAGGTAGTTCCCGGCGTCCGCTCCGGACAGGTCGTAATCCGCCGTGACAGACTTGTTGGTCCCCACGTTCTTGTTGTCGAAGGTAGCCGAAGTCAGCGTCAGGCTGACGTTGTCGTTGGCAATGAACTCGGCGGATGCTGTGCCGTTCAGTGTGGCGTTCGTTGTGCCATCGTAGGTCTTGTTGTTGGCAGAGATGCCGGTCACGGTCACCGCTTTCGCGCTGACATTGGCGGTCAGGTCAGCCGGCTGGGTCAGCTGGTAGTTCCCGGAATCTGCTCCCGAGAGGCTCAGATCGAGGGTCACCGTCTTGTTCGTGCCGACGTTCTTGTCAGCAAAGAATCCGGCCGTTCCGCCAAGGCTCACGGAATCATTCGAGATCACGCCAGAAAGATTCGCATTGCTGGTGTTCAGGGTCGCGTTGGTTGTGCCGTCATAGATCCTGTCATCAGCCGTGACGCCGGAGATCGTGAGATTTGCCTTGCTGATGTTGGCCGTGAAGCTGCCAGGATCAATTTGGTAATTCCCGGCATCGGCACCCGTCAGCGTGAAGTTGGTGGTGATTGTCTTGTTGGTTCCAACGTTCTTGTCCGAGAACGCAGCGTCCGCGGAGCCGGAGAGAGCCACATCGTCTGTACCAAATATTCCGCTGATATTCACCGCGCTGGTATTCACCGTGGCATTTGTCGTTCCGTCATAGGTCTTGTCGCTGGCGGTGACGCCCGTGAGTGAAAGATTTGCCTTCGTGATATCTGCGGTCAGATCGGTCGGATCGGTCAGGTCATAGTTGGCGGCATCGTCGCCCGTCAGGCCGTAGTCGGCGGTGACCGTCTTGTTGGTTCCGGCGTTCTTGGTATTGAACGTAGCTGAAGTCAGGGTCAGGCTGACGTTGTCGCCCTGGACGAAGTCGGCGCTTGCCGTGCCGTTCAGGCTCGCATCGGTCGTACCGTCATAGGTCTTGCTGTCAGCGGAGACACCGGTGACCGAGATGGACTTCACCGTGATGTCTGCGGTCAGGCCGGTCGGATCGGTCAGGTCGTAGTTGGCGGCATCATCGCCCGTGAGCCCATAGTCCGCCGTGACCGTCTTGTTGGTCCCGACGTTCTTGGTATCGAAGCTGGCCGAGGTCAGGGTCAGGCTGACGTTGTCAC
>JBDLQR010000017.1:0-3853 GCA_039800485.1 Pseudomonadota bacterium | reverse complement strand
CACTGTTTCCCAACCGGCCGGGACGCACTCCGGAGCTCGATCGCCTTGATGTGCTTGAGTGGACCGGGCGTTTCATCGGGCGCATACACGCGGTGGGGCGCGCCCGTCGCTTCAAGGCCCGGCCCAGTCTCACGGTCGCACGATTCGGGCGTGAGCCGGTGGCCTGGCTCAAGCAACAGGATTTCATTCCGCAGGATCTGCGACCGGCCTACGACAGCGTCGCCGATCAGCTGCTCGATCGCATCGAACAGACGTTTGACTGGGCAGGACCGGTGGCGACCCTGCGCCTGCATGGCGATTGCCACCCCGGCAATATCCTGTGGACGCCGGCCGGCCCCCACTTCGTCGACCTGGACGACTGCATGACGGGCCCCGCCATCCAGGATCTGTGGATGCTGTTGGCCGGCGAGCGCGAGGAGCGCGAGGCGCAACTCGCTGCCGTGCTGCGGGGCTACACCCTCTTCTGCTCCTTTGAACCCGCCGAGCTCGGCCTCATCGAAGCCGTGCGGAGTTTGCGGCTGCTGCACTATGCCGCGTGGCTCGCCCGCCGCTGGAACGACCCGGCCTTTCCCCTGCACTTTCCCTGGTTCAATGGCCAGCGTTGGTGGCAAGACCACGTGCTGACCCTGCGCGAGCAGCTCGCCGCACTGGACGAGCCCCCTTTGCGGTGGTTTCCGGACTGAGAGGCTTGCACCCGGATGGCGTGACTCTACATAATTGACCGCACGGTCAATTATGTTTCAGGTCCCGCATGCCCGCCGATATCACTCAGCAGACAAGCCAGGCCACCGCAGATCGGGCGCGCGAGGCCCTGTGGCGCCATGATCACGCCAGCCAAGCCCTCGGCATCCGGCTCCTCGAGGTGGGGCCCGGATACTGCCGGGCGGAAATGGTGGTGCGCCGGGACATGCTGAACGGCTTCGCCATCATCCATGGCGGTCTGTTGACCACCTTCGCCGATACCGCCATGGCCTTTGCCTCCAACAGCCATGGCGAGATGGCGGTTGCCACCAGCCTCGGCATGGACTTCGTGGCTTCCGCCCGCGAAGGAGAGACGCTCACCACGGAGGCTCGCGAGATCTCCCGTACCCGCCGCACCGGCCTCTATGACGCCACCATCACCGCCGGCGACGGCAAGCTCATTGCCGTGATGCGTGGGCGGGTCCAGCGGCTGGTGGGCAAACCGGTAGGAGACACCTGACCATGGCCGGACCACGTGCGCACCACAAGGGCGGCTTGCACGCGATAGAAAGCGCGAGCCGGGATGAGATCACCCACCTGCAGCTCACCCGTCTGCGCGAGACGCTTACGCATGTGTATCGCAACGTCCCGCATTACCGCAGCGCCTTTGATGCCGCGGGCGTGCATCCGGACGACCTGAGGACACTGGCGGATCTCAGCCGGTTTCCCTTCACCACCAAGGCCGACCTGCGCAGCAACTATCCTTTCGGCATGTTTGCCGTACCGCGTGAGCAAGTGGTGCGTGTACACGCTTCCAGCGGCACGACCGGCAAGCCCACGGTGGTCGGCTATACGGCGCAAGACATCGCGACCTGGTCGGATCTCATGGCACGCTCCATTCATGCGGCCGGCGGGCGCAGCGGCGACATCGTGCATGTGGCCTACGGCTACGGCCTGTTCACCGGTGGACTCGGCGCCCACTATGGCGCGGAGCGTCTGGGCTGCACGGTGGTGCCCATGTCCGGTGGTCAGACCGAGAAACAGCTGCAGCTCATCGCGGACTTCAAGCCTGATGTCATCCTGGTCACGCCGTCGTACATGCTCACGCTGATCGACGCCATGACGCGTGCCGGTCTCGATCCCGCCGGCACCTCGCTCAAGGTCGGAATCTTCGGTGCAGAGCCCTGGACCGAAGCCATGCGCGGCGAAATCGAGGCGCGCACCGGCATGGACGCGATCGACATCTTCGGACTCTCGGAAGTCATGGGCCCGGGCGTGGCCTGCGAGTGCATCGAGAGCAAGGACGGCCCGGTGATCTGGGAAGATCACTTCTACCCGGAGATCATCGACCCGGTGACCGGCGCGGTGCTTCCTGATGGCGAACCGGGGGAGCTCGTCATCACGTCACTCACCAAGCAGGCTTTTCCCGTGTTGCGCTATCGCACGCGTGATCTCACCCGGCTGCTGCCGCCC
Source organism: Pseudomonadota bacterium (assembly GCA_039800485.1). Taxonomy (GTDB): domain Bacteria; phylum Pseudomonadota; class Gammaproteobacteria; genus CAIKBL01. The sequence continues at coordinate 1,699 of JBDLQR010000017.1, read as the reverse complement.
ACGGCACGCAGCATGCGCCGCATCGGCAAGATCACCGGCCGTTCGGATGACATGCTGATCATTCGTGGCGTGAATGTGTTCCCGACCCAGATCGAGGAAATAGTCTGCGCCACCGAGGCGCTGGCGCCCCACTACCAGATCTTCGTGGACAAGGAAGGGCATCTCGATCATCTGAGCATCAAGGTCGAGGCGCGTGCGGAGCTCTCTCCCGAGACCCGGCAGGCTGTGGCGCACCAGGTCACACATCAGATCAAGACGCTCATCGGGGTGACAGCGGAGGTCGAAGTGCTGCATCCCCATGCAATCGAACGGGTACTCGTAGGCAAGGCCGTACGCGTGTTTGACCGGCGCCCGAAGTGATTTCTTTCTCTCCCTCGCAGGCATAAGGAGACTCGTCATGTATACCCAGGCCATGGATATTCCCGAGGGCAGCAAGCCCGCGCTGCAGTCCCTTGATCAAGGCACGGCCAGTGCCGCTTTCGATGAACGCTGTGCCGGCGGAGAGTTCATCGAGGCCAAGGACTGGATGCCCGAGCAGTACCGCAAGACTCTGGTGCGTCAGATCAGCCAGCATGCGCATTCCGAGATCGTCGGCATGTTGCCGGAGGGCAATTGGGTGACGCGCGCCCCCAGCCTCAAGCGCAAGGCGATTCTGCTGGCAAAAATCCAGGATGAAGGCGGGCACGGGCTGTATCTCTATGCGGCGGCAGAAACACTTGGCACCTCGCGCGACGAAATGATCGAGGCCCTGCACAGCGGCCGCGCCAAATACTCATCCATCTTCAATTACCCCACCCCGACGTGGGCGGATATCGGCGTGATTGGCTGGTTGGTCGATGGCGCGGCCATCATGAACCAGGTGCCCTTGTGCCGCTGCTCCTACGGACCCTATGCCCGCGCAATGATCCGGGTGTGCCGCGAAGAATCCTTCCATCAGCGGCAGGGCTTTGATCTGCTCTACACCATGATGCAGGGCACGGAGGCACAGCGCGCGATGGTGCAGGATGCAGTCAACCGCTGGTGGTGGCCGGTGCTGATGATGTTCGGGCCCCACGACAAGGATTCCCAGCACTCCGAGCAGTCCGCCAAATGGGGCATCAAGCGCCTGACCAATGATGATCTGCGACAGAAGTTTGTCGATGCGATCGTGGAGCAGGCGCGGGTGCTCGGTGTGAGCCTGCCGGATCCCGAACTGCGCTGGAATGCGGAACGCGGGCATCACGATTTCGGCGCGATCAACTGGCAGGAATTCTGGAACGTGGTGAATGGTCACGGCCCCCTCAACAAGGAGCGTCTTGCCGCACGCGTGAAGGCATGGGAAGACGGCGCCTGGGTGCGTGAGGCGGCGCTCGCCCATGCCCGCAAGCAGGCCACCCGCGCAGCGGCGGCCTGAGGAATCACCATGAGTACACGCAATGAATGGCCCTTGTGGGAAGTCTTCATCCGCAGCCGGGCCGGGCTCGATCACAAGCACTGTGGCAGTGTGCATGCGCCGGACGGTGCCATGGCCTTGCAGGCCGCACGGGATGTCTACACCCGTAGGCAGGAAGGTGTCTCCCTCTGGGTGGTGCGCGCGGATCAGATCATCGCTTCTGATCCTGGCCAGAAGGCCGAGCTGTTCGACCCCATGGAAGACAAGGTCTATCGGCACCCGACCTTCTATGAGTTGCCGGATGACGTGAACCATCTTTGATGCCAT
>JBDLQR010000016.1:0-9529 GCA_039800485.1 Pseudomonadota bacterium | reverse complement strand
CATGCGTCTTGGACACGGGCGGCAGGGTCATGAGCGTCGCCACGAAGTATTCCATCGCTTGCGCGTTATGGGCCACGTCCAGGATGTACTCCACCGGGCCGGGAATGCGCTGGAAGCGCCCCGGCAGCACGGTTGAGGAAAGCGCAGCGGCGATCGCGTCCCGGCTCACGGGATGTCTGGCCGCGAGACGCTCCACGGCTTTGAGCACGCCCGAGGCGTTGCGCAACTGATAGCCACCGCTCAGGCTTGGCTTGGGCAGGTGATCAAGCAGCACATCACCGGACCACCAGGTCCAGTAGTCATGGTTGTCCACGAAGTGGAAGGATTGTCCCAGCAATTCCAGCTGCGCACCCAGTTCGCGTGCGGTGCTGACGAGGCTTTGCGGCACCTGGGGATCGGAGCAGACCGCGGGCCTGTCAGGGCGCATGATGCCGGCTTTCTCGCGTGCGATTTCTTCGCGCGTTCCGCCCAGATATTCCACATGGTCGATATCGAGTGTGGCGATCACCGCTACGTCCGCATCGACGATGTTCACGGCATCGAGGCGCCCCCCCATGCCGACCTCGAGGATTGCGAGATCGAGGCCGGCCTCGGCAAAAATCACCAGCGCCGCCAGCGTTCCGAACTCGAACACCGTGAGAGGGATGTCTGCCCGTGCAGCATCCACACGTTCGAACGCCGCACAGATCTGCGCGTCACTGACCGGCTGGTGCTGAATCCTGATCCGCTCGTTATACCGGATGAGGTGTGGCGAGGTGTAGGCCCCCACCCTGTAGCCGGCTTCCCTGTAGATACGGTCCAGCATGGCTACGGTAGAGCCCTTGCCGTTTGTTCCGGCTACCGTGATCACGGTACATGGCAAGGGCAGTATCCCGAGGCGAAGCGCGACGGCACGACATCGATCAAGACCGAGTTCGATATCGCGGGTATGCAGGGTTTCCTGCCAGCTCAACCAGGCCTGCAAGGAGCGCGGGGATGCCGCGGTGGCGTCCGCATCGTGCCCCGTCTGCATAGGGGTGTTCATTGCATGCCGATTCAGGCAGCGGTCTCGGCCGGTGGCTCTGCATGCATGAGAATCGCGAGCGCGCTACCGAGGCGCTGCCGCAGTTCACGGCGATCACAGATGAAATCCAGCGCTCCGTGCTCGAGCAGGAACTCGCTGCGCTGAAAACCTTCCGGCAGCACCTGACGTACGGTCTGCTCGATTACGCGCGGACCGGCAAAACCGATGAGCGCGTTGGGCTCGGCCACATTCAGATCGCCAAGCATCGCGATACTCGCGGAAACACCACCCATCGTGGGATCGGTGAGCACGGACACATACGGCAGGCGCTGGGCACGCAACTCCGCCACGGCTGCGCTGGTCTTGGCCATCTGCATGAGGGAGACCAGAGCCTCCTGCATGCGGGCACCTCCGCTGGCATGAAAGCAGATCAGAGGCACGCGTTCTTCCAGCGCACGACGGGCCCCGCGCACGAAGCGTTCGCCCACGACCGAGCCCATGGATCCCCCCATGAAATCAAAGTCGAACGCCGCTGCCACGAGCGGCATGCCGAGCAAGGTACCCCGTTGTACCACCAGGGCATCACTCTCGCCGGTTTCCTTTTGCGCGGCGTTCAGGCGATCCCGGTAACGCTTGGAATCCTTGAACTTGAGAAAGTCTGCGGGCGCGATGTTCTGGCCGATCTCGACACCAGTCCCGGTGTCCAGGAATTGTTGGAGGCGTTTGCGTGCAGACACCCGCATGTGATGGCCGCATTTCACGCAGACCTCGAGATTCCGTTCCAGCTCGGCGCGATACAACACGGCCTTGCAGCTGGGGCAACTCGACCAGACACCTTCGGGGATGGACTTGCGACCGGCCCCTTCGATGCGAATCCGGGAGGGCAGGAGTTTCTTGAACCAGTTCATGGCGTGCTCCTGCTCAGGCCGCGCGTCGCGCGTCCATGGCTGTGCGCATGTCACGCGTGAAGGCTTCAAGGCGTCGCGCCAGTTCCGGCGGGTTGCCCGCATGCTGCTCGATGAGTTCGACCAGGACGCTGCCTACGATCACGGCATCACTGAAACCCGCCAGAACTGCCGCTGCCTCTGCCGTACGGATACCGAAGCCGACCCCGACCGGGAGATTGGTCTGCCCCTTGAGCGTGCTGACGACGCGCTGCACTTCCTCGGCGTCGGACGTCTTCTGTCCTGTGACGCCCTTCACCGACACGTAGTAGACGAAACCCGAAGCGCGCGCGCAGATGGCGCGGATGCGATCTTCGCCGGAGGTGGGCGCCAGCAGATAGATCTGCTCCAGACCGTGGCGGGCGAATGCTTCATGACAGTCATGGGATTCTTCCGGGGGGAGGTCGACCGTGAGCACACCATCCACACCAGCCTCGACTGCACGCTCGGCAAAACGCTCATAGCCCATGCACTCGATGGGATTCAGGTAGCCCATGAGCACAACCGGCGTGGTGGCATCGGTCTCGTGGAAGCGGCGGACCAGATCAAGCACGCGCGCGAGCGTCATCCCCCCCTCGAGCGCGCGCTCGCTTGCGCGCTGGATGGTCGGCCCGTCGGCCATCGGGTCGGAAAAGGGAACCCCGAGCTCGATGAGGTCAGCGCCGCCGCGGACCAGCGCCTGCATGCTGGACAGGGTGGTGTCGGCATCGGGGTCGCCGGCCGTGATGAAAGTGATGAGCCCGGCGCGTCGCGCGGCTGAGAGTTCTGCGAAACGCTGGGGAATACGATTGTGGCTCAACGAGATACTCCGTGATGGTTCACAAGGGCTGCGGAATCCTAGAGGGTGATGCCATCGAGCTTGGCCACCGTGGGGATGTCCTTGTCGCCCCGACCAGACAGGTTGATGACGATGATCTTGTCCCGGCTGAGGGTGGGCGCCAGCTTCTCGGCCCACGCCAGCGCGTGGCTGGATTCCAGCGCCGGAATGATGCCCTCGACCCGGGAGAGCCCCCGGAAAGCGGCCAGCGCCTCCGTGTCCGTGACCGACACGTATTCCGCGCGACCAAGGTCCTTCAACCAGGAATGTTCAGGGCCGACCCCGGGATAATCGAGGCCGGCGGAGACCGAGTGCGTCTCGATGATCTGGCCATTCTCATCCTGCATGAGGTAGGTGCGATTGCCGTGGAGCACGCCGGGACGGCCTGCGCTCAGGGGCGCCGAGTGGCGGCCGGTCTCCACGCCATCACCGCCCGCTTCCACTCCGATGAGCCGGACCGATTCATCCTCGAGGAAGGGATGGAAGATCCCCATGGCATTCGAGCCACCCCCGACACAGGCCAGCACGGCGTCCGGCAGTCGGCCAAGCTGCTCAAGGCACTGAGCGCGGGTTTCGCGACCGATCACGGCCTGGAAATCGCGCACGATCATCGGATAGGGATGCGGGCCCGCGACGGTACCGATGATGTAGAAGGTGTCGTCAACGTTGCTCACCCAGTCCCGCATCGCCTCATTGAGCGCGTCCTTGAGTGTCTTCGAACCACTGGTCACGGGCATCACTTCGGCGCCCATCAGTTTCATGCGGAATACATTGGGCGATTGGCGCTGGATGTCATTGGCCCCCATGTACACCCGACAGGTGAGCCCGAAACGGGCAGAGACCGTGGCCGTCGCCACGCCATGTTGTCCGGCGCCCGTCTCGGCGATGATGCGGCGCTTGCCCATGCGGCGCGCGAGCAGCGCCTGGCCGAGCGCGCTGTTGATCTTGTGCGCGCCGGTGTGGTTGAGGTCCTCGCGCTTCAAGTAGATGCGCGCCCCACCCAGGGCCTCGGACCAGCGTCGCGCGTAATAGAGGGGCGAAGGCCGTCCCACATAGTGCTTCAGATCGTCCTGGAGTTCGGCGAGGAACTCCGGATCCACAGAGTATTTGCGGTACGCAGCTTCGAGCTCCGTGAGGGGCCCCATCAGGGTCTCGGATACGAATTTGCCGCCATAAGGTCCGAAATGCCCCCGCACATCAGGCTGCATATCGAACTGTGACAAGGTGCGCTGCAGATCAGGCTTGGCGTTCAAAGTTTCGTACCTCGGCAATGAACTCGCGCATTTTCGCGATGTTCTTGATTCCTTTGGATGATTCTACCCCGCCACTCACATCCACGGCATAGGGCGCGAGTTGGCGGAGGGCAGCGCCCACATTGCCCGCATCGAGCCCGCCGGCCAGTACCAGCGGATAGTCTCTGGGCCCCGTGAGCAGCGACCAGTCGAAAGAGACTCCCGTGCCCCCTGGGAGTTCAGGGTGCCAGGCATCGATCAGCAGGGCGCGAGCGTCTGAATACTGCAGTGCAATGCGTGCGAAATCCAGCCCGGGCCGGGCCTGGATCGCCTTGATCCAAGGCCGTGGACTCGCACCGCACTCCTCGGGCGTCTCCTTGCCGTGAAACTGGACGAGATCGACGCCTGATTCAGTCGCCTGCGCGTGTACGGCAGGTACGCCCGCATCCACGAACAGGCCCACTGTGGTGATGAACGGCGGCAGGCGCTCGATGATGCGCCTTGCGTCCTGCGGGCTCAGGTAGCGCGGGCTCGGGGGATAGAACACGAAACCCAGGGCATCCGCGCCCAGCTCCACAGCTGCAAGCGCGTCCTCCAGCCGGGTGATGCCGCAAATCTTGATCCGGACTCGACGCATGGCAACTGCTGGTTGGTAAGGTGGCGGCGCGTGGCGCCGGGGCTCGCGATTATCTACCCGGGCCCCGGGTGGGTACAGCGACCACGCGGGTCACGGACGGGAGAAGTCCGCTTCCGGCGGCGGGATCCCGAAGTGCGGCGGATAGTCCACGTGGGTGAGATAGAGACCCTGCGGGGGTGCCGTGACGCCGGCTTGCGTGCGATCCCGTGCTGCGAGCAGTTCGCCTGTCCATGCGACGGGGCGCTCACCGCGCCCGATTGCAAGCAGCACACCGGTGAAATTGCGCACCATGTGTTGCAGGAAGGCATTCGCGCGTACAAGCAACACCACCTGGCTGCCTTCGCGGCTCACGCTGATGTGATGCACGGTGCGGACGGGGTGGTGGGCCTGGCAGCCGGCAGCGCGGAAGCTCGAAAAATCGTGTTCACCCACCAAGGCCTGCGCAGCCAGATGCATGCGCGGGGCATCCAACGGCCTGAGCTCCCAGGTCGCGTGGCGCGCCCAGAGTGCCAATCGGGTGGGCTGGTTGAGGATGAGATACCTGTAGGCGCGTGCAGTGGCAGAAAAGCGCGCATTGAAGTCGGGGGCAACTTCCACCGCCCAACGCACAGCCACTTCCCTTGGCAGGTTGGCATTGGTGCCGAGGACCCATGCGCGCAGGGTCCGCACGGCCTCGGTTTCGAAGTGGACGACCTGTCCCAGGGCATGCACGCCAGCATCGGTGCGCCCCGCGCACCAGGTGGTCACGGGGTGGTTGGCCACGCGCGAGAGCGCCTCCTCCAGGCAAGCCTGCACGGTGCGTGCATGATGCTGACGCTGCCAGCCGCTGAAGACGGCACCGTCATATTCCAGGCCGAGCGCAATCTTCATCGGTCAGGCATGCCACCGCACCCAGCGGATTGGCCGTGAATCAGGCGATCTGTGCCAGCAGGCGACGGGCTTCTTCCAGCTGGGTGGCATTGCCGGTCTGCAGTACCTCTTCGAGAATCTGGCGGGCGCCGTCAGCATCCCCGAGCTCGATGTAGGCGCGTGCGAGGTTGAGCTTGGTGTCTGTCTGATGCAGCGGACTGCTCTCCTCCTCGTCACCCTGCAGCGCGAGCTCCGCCCTGTTGCGCGCCTCGGCGGACTTGCGCAGCGCATCCGGGTCGAGCGCCATGGTGTCCACCATCCGGGCAGTGCCGTCACCGTCCAGCGTGAAATCGAGTTCGAGGTCGCTGCCCTCATCCTCAGGCTCGAGGGACAGGTTGAGCACGCTGTCGCCTTCCACATCCACATCCAGACTTGCGATGGACGCTTCCATGGAGCGGGTGATGTCGGCGAGGGATTCCCCAACCGTGGTGTCTGGCGCAGGCAGGGTTACCTCGGGATATCCGCCGGGCGGCGGGAATTCCGTGGTGTCTTCCAGCGACAGATCGAGTTCCTCCGCAAAGTCCGCGAGCGACCCGGGTGCCGCCTCCTGCCTGGTCTCATCCAGTGAGAGGTCGATTTCGGGCACCGCAGACTCGGACGCGTCAAAGCGGGTTACCTCGAAGCGCGTCGCCTCTAGTCCTGCAGGCTCTGCCGTCGCCCCGAGTCCTCCCGCACTTTGCAGAGGTGCCTGTGTCTCGCCCATCGCCAGGTCGAAATCGAGGGTGAGGTCCTGGGCATCGGGTTCAGCGGACGCGGCCCGCGGCCGTGAGCCGGGGCTCACGGTATCGCTCAGATCAAACTCCGCGCCATCGGCGCTGCCTCGCAGGCCCGCTGGTCGAGCAGCCGCCTGGGGCTCGTCAAAGTTCAGATCAATGAACGTGGTATCGGCGGAGTCGGGCGCTTCGGCGCTGCTGATATCGACAAACGCGGAGGCCGGTGTAGCCGAGTCCGTCCCCTGCCCACCGCCAAGGTCGAGATCGAGCGGAGGTGCCGGGGGCTCCACGCTGGTCGGCAGGAAAACCTGGGTGTCCCCGAGGCGCGCGAGCTCTTCCTCGCTGGGCGGCTCGGTAGCTGCCGTCGACGGCGCAGCCTCGGACATTGGCGCCGGCGCACTGATGTCCAGGAAGGTGGTGGACGGACGTTGTTCGGTATCCGCACGTTCGCGTCCCGAGGCAGGCGCAAAGAGCTCCCGTTCGGGCGACATTTCGTGCCACATGGCGACGGCACCCTGCCACAGGTCGCCAGCACCACCGACCGCGGTATGCAGTTCACGCGCAGCCTGTTCATAGGCCTGCAACCGGTTGGCGGCGTACAGCACCTCCAGCAAGCGAAGCTTGTAGGGATGGTGTTGCGGGTGGGACTTGATTGCCTCGCGCACCCGCGCCTCCGCCTGCTCGAAACGCTCGTAGGCGAGGAAGACGTTGACCTCATCGAGCTCATCTTCGGGTGGAGGTGGCGCGACCTCCGCGGGGGCCTGTTCCCGACCACCGGTCCGCGCGAGGGCTTCGGCTTCCGCCGCGCTGATCTCCTCCACCGCGAGTTCCGGCACCGGCTCGGGCGCCCAGGTGCCCTGTGGCAATTCGAGCGCCCCGGCATCCCCGGCAATCGGGTGCTGGGTTGAGCCCTCACCAGGCGCTGGCAGGAGCACGCTGCGCCGGCCCGAAGCCGCGCGCTGGATGAGCAAGGCGAGCAGGACGATCAGCAGGACGAGGATGCCGACCACCGTGGCGGCACCTCCCGGCAAAGCATCTCGCAGGGCCTCGGGCACGAGGCTATCCAGCAGTCCGGGTGGCTCGACAGCAGGCGGCGGTGGCGCCGCCTGGGCGCGCTCGGCCTTCGCCTGAAGGGCCGCCAGTTCCTCGTCCTTCACCTTCAGCTGCCGCTGGAGGAGATCGATGATCTGTTCGGCCTCGGTGAGCCGCGCTTCCAGCTCCGCGTTTTCGCGGGCGCTGACATCCGCACTCTCCATGGCAAGTGCCGGGTCGGCAGTGCCCTTGGCGTCATTTCCGGGCGCTTCACTGGCGTCCTCCGTCTCCGGAGCAGAAAGCTCCAGGCGGGCCTCGCGCTCCAGAGCCTCCTCCAGCGCATCGGGCTTGCCACTCGCGTCGGCGGCGTCGGCCGTAGCGGTCTCCTCTGGCGCCGCGTCGGCTGCCGCATCGGCAGCGGCCTCGTCGATGATCGCCTCGAGGTCGGCCACCTCGGCATCTGGCTCCGGCGCGGGCGCTTCCGCAGCCTCGCCGGTCTCAGCGGGTGTTGCCGGCGCTGTCTCGGTTGCAGCAGGCGCCGAGGCTTCGGCTGTTGCCGAGGGTGTCGGAGTGGCAGGCACCGGCGCCGGCTCAGCAACAGGTGTTGCCAGTGACTGGCGCAATGCCCGCCAAGCCTCTGTCTGGCGTTCGAATTCAGCTGTGGCAGCCGGCGGGTCCAGGGCCTCGATTTCTGACCGCTCCGGCATCCGGAGCACCACACCCCGTCGCAGCCGGTTGACGTTGCCGTCCAGGAAGGCCTCCGGATTGGCCCGGACCAGTGCGATCATCATCTGATGGACGCTGATCGATCGATCGGGGCGATAGTCCAGTGCCAATTCCCAGGCGGTTCCACCCGCGGGCACCGTGATCCCACCCTGGGCCGCTTCTGCCGGCAGCGGAGCTACACCTGCAATCGAAGGCGCCGGCGCGGACGTTGTCTCCTGGGACGGGCCCGGTTCGGGAGCAGCCGGCGGCGGCGCTGTGGCAACCAGCGCAGGACCTGCGGCCATGACCGGGGCCGCAACCGGGGCGGGCCCGGCCCGCGCGTATTCCGGGGGATCGAGCAACACGGTGTATTCGCGCACGATACGCCCGTTGGCCCAATCGAGTTCGATGAGGAAGTTGAGATAGGGCTCACGCACCGGATCGAGGCTGCGGATGCGCAGGTACTCGGCCCCGGGCTCATCCGCCACCACCTCGAAACGGAGCATCAGCAGCACGGATTCGCGCGGAATCCCGGCCCGTTCGAACTGGGCGGTGTCGGCAAGGCTTGCTTTGAGCGTATCGAAATCCTTCACCGTGGAGCCGGTAAAGGCTATGCGCGCCTCGAAAGGTTCGTTCAGCGAGGAACGGGTTTCCAGAGGCCCCAGACCCAAGGCCATGACCACGGGACTCAGCAAAGCCGTCAGGACCAGGACAACGGCTCTCATCCGTCGCATGCTGCGCTTCCTATCATCAGGCGTGGCTTGAGGGAGGCTGGCCCCCCGATGTCGCGCTGCACGCGCGGGTGCGCGCAGCCACTGGAGGACAACGCCAACCGACCACGCGCTTGCGAACCAGCTTCAACTTTAACTTACAAATAGTCGCGTACCAACACTTCTGCAATCTGCACGCTGTTCAGCGCGGCGCCTTTGCGCACGTTATCGGCCACGACCCAGAGATTGAGCCCGCGAGGGTGTGAGATGTCTTCCCGGATGCGCCCCACGAATACGGCGTCTGCGTGGGCGGCATCCGTGACCGCGGTGGGGTAGCCCCCATCCTGACGGGTGTCGATGACGGTCACGCCGGGGGCCTTCTCGAGCAGAGCGCGGGCCGCCTCGGCGGTGATCTTGTCCCGGGTCTCGATGTGCACGGCCTCGGAGTGGCCGAAGAACACCGGGACCCGCACCGTGGTCGGATTCACCTGGATGCTGTCGTCACCCATGATCTTGCGGGTCTCCCATACCATCTTCATTTCTTCCTTGGTGTATCCGTTGTCCTGGAAGACATCGATATGGGGCAGGCAGTTGAAGGCAATCTGCTTGGGATAGACCTTGGCCGCGATCGGCTTGGCGTTGAGCAGCGCAGCGGTCTGCGTCGCCAGCTCCTCGATGGCCTCCTTGCCGGTGCCGGACACCGCCTGGTAGGTGCACACGTTGATGCGCGTGATGCCCACCGCGTCGTGGATGGGCTTCAGCGCCACCAGCATCTGGATGGTGGAGCAGTTGGGATTGGCGATGATGCCCCGGTTGCGATACTGGGC
>JBDLQR010000015.1:0-2609 GCA_039800485.1 Pseudomonadota bacterium | reverse complement strand
ACTGCGCCCGGCCCGGCATGCCTTCGCGCACAAGGTTTTTTTTCTCCGAGTTCCGGTGTCTGCCTTCGGGCGGGTCAGCAATCGGTGGCTCTCGACTCGCCGTTTCAATTTGCTCGGGTTCATCGCCAGTGACTTCGGTCCGCGTGATGGCAGCGATCCCCGTGCCTGGGTCGACCATCAGCTCGCGCTGGCGGGTCAGCCAGCTTCAGAAGGTGAAATCGTGCTGCAGGCCTTTCCGCGGGTGCTGGGCTATGTCTTCAATCCGATCAGTCTGTGGCTGGTGCATGACCGGGAGGCGCATCTGCGTGCCGTGGTGTGCGAAGTCAGCAATACCTTCGGTGAGCGCCACAACTATGTGGTGGCACATCCCGACGGACGCCCAATCGGCGTGCGGGATGTCCTGAGTGCGCGCAAGCTGATGCATGTCTCACCGTTCTGCGAGGTCAAGGGTCATTACCGTTTCCGCTTCGGTCATCGCGCGGGCAAATGGACCACGACCATCGATTACCACGACGGACCGATGGATGCGGATCGCTTGCTCATCACGAGTATCGTGGGCAGCGCACGCCCGCTGACTGCAAGCAGCACCTTGCGTGCGTTCCTGCGTTACCCGGCCTTTACCTTGGGCGTCATCGCCCGCATTCACTGGCATGCCCTGTTGCTGTGGATGAAGCGCGTGCCCTGGTTTTCCAAGCCTGCTCCGCCCCTGCAGGACACTTCTTTCTGAGGCAGATTCAGCCATGCCCCCCACACTAGCCACTCACGGCCAAACCCTGCCACCTGTTGCACGGACTTTCCTCGGCATCCTCGCCGGACTGGATACCGGCCGGCTGCAGTTCACCGATCCCTCCGGGCATACGACCGAGATTGTCGGTGCGCAGCCCGGGGTGTCGGCAACGCTGCGGATCCACGACTGGCAGGTCGTGGCCAACATGCTCCGCACCGCGGAAATTGGCCTCGCGGAAGCCTATCGGGACGGTTTGGTCGCGACCGAGGACCTGACTGCACTGCTGCTGTTCTGGCTGGGGAATGCAGATGCGCTGGCGCGCTACTTCTACGCGCATCCCATTGCCGCGACGTGGCTGCGGCTGAAGCACTGGTGGCGATCGAACTCCCGTGGCCAGGCACGACGCAACATCCAGGCGCATTACGACCTCTCCAATGATTTTTATGCAGCCTGGCTGGATGAAACCATGACCTATTCCAGCGCGCTGGGAATACAGGAGGGCCCGCAGGGCGTGCAGGATCTGGCCGACGCCCAGCGCGCCAAGTACAGCCGCATTCTGGACAAGCTCGGCGTAGCGCCCGGTGCGCACATCCTTGAGGTGGGATGCGGCTGGGGAGGATTCGCCGAGCAGGCTGCCCGTCAGGGTATCCGGGTGACCGGCATCACCCTGTCACCCGCGCAACTCACCTGGGCACGGGCGCGCATGGAACGCACCGGCTTGGCCGGTCTGGTCGATTTGCAGCTCATCGATTACCGCGATGTCCGCGGCACGTTCGACTACATCGTTTCCATCGAGATGTTTGAGGCGGTGGGTGAGCGATATTGGCAAACCTACTTCCGGATGTTGAAAGAACGTCTCAAGACCGGCGGCAAGGCCTTGGTGCAGGCGATCACCATCGATGATGCCGCGTTCCCGGCCTACCGCCGAGGCAGTGATTTCATCCGCGAGTACATCTTCCCGGGCGGGATGCTGGCGCCCCTCTCGCGCATGCAGCAGGACTCGGCCAAGGCGGGCCTCATGATGCGCGAAGCCTTCGGCTTTGGTGGTGATTACGCGCGCACCCTCGCCGCCTGGCTGGAGCGGGTGAACGCCGCCGAGCCGGAAATCCGTGCGCTCGGTTTTGGCACGCCATTCCTGCAACTCTGGCGCTTCTACCTCTGCTACTGCGAAGCAGGCTTCCGCGCCGGCCGCACAGACGTCTACCAGATGCTCTTCGAACCGGCGTGAACCCGCAGCCACGAGCGAAACGTCCGTCGCACCGCGCACTCTTCCGGGTGCTGGCTTCCCTGTTGTACCTGACCCTGTGCTCGCAGACATCCTTGGCGAGCCCTCTTGCGGACTGGCACCAGCAAGGCAGCGCCACCATGCGCTGGTTGGGTTTGAAGATTTACGACATCTCCCTGTGGCGGCCCCCTTCAGCTCCTGATCGCGCTGGTCCCTTCGCGCTCGAACTCAAATACGCCATGCGCTTCAGGGGCAGTGATATCGCAGCCCGCAGCATCGAGGAGATGCAGGCGCAGGGCTATGACAACGCGACTCAGCTGGCGCGCTGGCAGCGCGCCATGACGCGAATCTTTCCTGACGTCAAACCCGGCGATCGCCTGTTGGGTGTGGCACTCCCCGGCAAGGAGGCGCGTTTCTATTCAGGGGACCGTCATCTTGGCAGCATCGAGGACCCGGCGTTCGTGCAGGCCTTCTTCGACATCTGGCTGTCGCAGAAGACACGGGCACCGCGCGTGCGTGCGCAGCTGCTCAAGGGTGATTCGTGAGTCACGCACCGACCACGCCGCGGCTGCTCGCCTATGGTGTGTTCGCCTTGCCCTTGGCCATGCTGAGTCTGCCGGTCTACGTGCACATGCCAAAGTTCTACCAGGACGCCTT
>JBDLQR010000014.1:0-3589 GCA_039800485.1 Pseudomonadota bacterium | reverse complement strand
CATGCTCATCAATCCGGGAAGTGGGGACTCAGCCCTGGGAATTCAAGGCCGAGGTCAGCATCTTGGCCGTCAGGTCCACAATGGGGATCACCCGCTCGTAGGACATCCGGGTAGGCCCGATCACCCCCAGCACTCCCAGAACCTCGCCGTCATCACCGTAAGTGGAAGTGACGATGCTGCAATCGTCGAAAGCCTCGTAGCCTGCTTCCTCTCCGATGAAGATCTGCACCCCGTTGGCATTCAAGGCCTGATCCAGCAGGTGCAGGATGTCGCGCTTGCGGTTGAAAGCCTCGAAGAGGTTGCGGAGCTTGTCGAGATCCGACAACTCGTTGATATCCATCAGGTTGGTTTGACCGGCCAGCACGTAGTCCTTGGCCGGGTCCTCCTCCACGAAGACCTGTTGGGCGACGTCGATGACGGTAGCCATCATGCGGTTCATTTCGTCGCGGGTGTCGTTCATCTCCGCCAGCAGGTCACGCTTGACCTGACGGATGTCCCGGCCCGCGAAGGCACTGTTGAGGTAATTGGCCGCCTCGGTGAGTTCCGAGGCCGAATAACGACGTGCAGTCTTGATGATGCGGTTCTGGACCTCCTGGTCGTTGATGACGAGGATCACCAGCACGCGATTGTCATTCAGCGGGAGGAACTCCACCTGGCGCAGTTGCTTGCTCTCGGGCTTGGGCAGCATCACAAGCCCGGCGAAGCGGGTGATTTCCGAGAGCAGGCTCGAGGTGCGCTCCAGCAGGCGGCGCACATCGGATTCCTGGCGCACGCCTTCCACCAGACGCTGCATTTCTGCCGCCTGAGGGGCGCGATAGGTGAGCATGCAGTCCACGAACAGGCGATAGCCGCGCACGGTCGGGATGCGGCCGGCCGAGGTATGTGGCGAGCGGATCAGACCCATGTCCTCCAGATCCGCCATCACATTGCGAATGGTGGCGGGGCTGAGTTCGAGGCGGGTATCCCTCGCCAGCGTGCGCGATCCCACGGGTTGGCCATCCGCGATATAGCGATCCACCAGCGTCTTGAACAGGAATTGCGCGCGCTCGTTCAGCTCAAGTCCGTGAAATGCGTTATCTGCCATGAATACGACCAACACGCATGAGGAAGGACTGAAAATCTAGCACCGCGCCCCTGAGCATGCAAAACAAAAGGACGGGGCGCCTTGCGGAAGCCGTCGAGGTGCGCAACGCTAGGGTTTTTCCGCCAAGGCCAACATGTTCAAACGCATTGCCATCGTCACCAGGCGGGAAGATCCCTCCGTGTTGCAGGCCGTAGACGCGGTGCTGGAGGTGCTGCAGCGGCGGCAGCTCGACTGCGTGATCGAAGGACTGACCACCGCGAGCTGCGAGGCGCGCGGGATTGCCCCGGCGGCCGGCCCTGCGGTCGCGGAGTCCCGCGATCTGGTGATCGCCGTGGGCGGCGACGGCACCCTGTTGCGGGCGGCGCGGCTGGCGCATCCCCATCAGGTGCCCCTGCTCGGCGTCAATCTGGGCCGGCTCGGTTTTCTGGCCGACCTCTCGCCTGCACAGGTGTGCACGGCCCTCGATGCCATTCTGGGGGGGGCCTTCGACTACGAGGATCGCACGGTTCTGCGCTGCGAGATCCTGCGCGAGGGGGAGGAGGTCGCGAGTGCCCATGCGCTCAATGATGTGGTCATCCAGCGCTGGAACATGACACGCCTCATCACCCTGCATACCTACGTGGATGGCCGCTTCGTCCACTCCCAGCGCGCGGACGGCATGATCGTCTCCACGCCCACGGGCTCCACCGCGTATGCATTGTCCGGGGGCGGTCCGATTCTCTCCCCCGAACTGCCGGCCGTGGTGCTGGTGCCGGTGTGCCCGCACTCGCTGACCAACAGGCCGATCGTGCTGCCGCATACGGCCGTGGTGGAAATCGAAATAGGCTCGGACCACCCGGAAGAAGACGAGTCGCGGGTGACTTGCGATGGCAATGCCCTGCCCAGCGTGAGCGCTGGTGACCGTATCCGGGTATCGCGACACCCGCAGCCCGTGCGCCTGATTCATCCCGCCGGACATGATCATTTCGCGCTGCTGCGCGCCAAGCTGCAATGGGGCCAGGGACCTTGCTGAAATCGATCACCATCCAGGATCTCGCGGTCGTCCGTCATCTGGATCTCGAATTCCAGACGGGGCTGACCGTGGTGACGGGAGAAACCGGCGCCGGCAAATCGATCGTGCTGGATGCGCTGGGGCTGCTGCTCGGTGATCGCGCGGATTCCACCCTCGTGCGCACCGGCGCTGCCCGTGCGGTCTTGAGTGCGGCTTTCGAGGGTGGCTTCCAGCCGGAGCTGCTCGAGTTGCTGGCCGCACATGAGCTGGATGGCGAAAAAGAGCTGCTGTTGAGAAGAGTGATCAGCAGCGATGGACGCTCTCGGGCATTCTGCAATGAGACTCCCATCACCTTGCAGACGCTGCGCGAGATCGGGGCCCGGCTGGTGGACATGCATGGCCAGCATGAACACTACTCACTGCTGCAGAAAGGCGTGCAGCGCGCACTGCTGGATGAGTTCGGCAAACTGGGCCGCTTGTGTGCGGAAGTTGCGGAAGCGCACGGCAGCTGGCACGCGGCCGCGGCTGAACTGGCTGCCTTGCGCGCCGCCGGAGATCCCGCAGATCGCATGGAATTCCTGCGTTTTCAGCTGGAGGAGCTCGCTGAGGCCCGCATCACCCCGGAAGAACTCGCCCGACTGGAGCAGGAGCATAGACGGGCAGCCCATGTGCAGCGACTGGGAGATGGCTGTGCCGACGCAGGCGCACGACTGTTCACCGGCGATCGGTGCGCCGCCCGCCAGCTACGGCAAGCCAGCGCGCAGTTGCAGGATCTCGCAAGCCTTGACCCGGCCCTCAGCGGGGTGCTGGAGATGGTCGAGCAGGCCTCCATCAATCTGACCGAAGCAGAACGCGAGCTCGCGCAATACAGCGAGAGCCTTTCTGCGCGTGATCCCGGTGAATACCGCGCGCTGGAGGAACGGCTGGGTAACCTGCATGACCTGGCGCGCAAGCACCGCTGCGAAATGAGCGCCCTGCCTGAGGTGGTGGCGCGGCTCAGCGCGGAACTGGCCGCGCTGGATGGACGTGAGGCGCGCTGTGTCGCCCTGGAAAAAATGCTGGCAGAAGCGCGCACGCGCTACGACGAGAAAGCCGGCAAGCTTTCTGCAGCCCGCCAACAACAGGGTTCGGACCTCGGGCGCGCGATCTCTGGAATCCTGCAGCAACTGGGCATGCCGCATGCCCGCTTCGAGGTGGCCCTGACGCCCCTGCCGGAGCCCAGTGCGCATGGCAGCGATGACGTGGAATTTCTGGTCAGCACCAATCCGGATATCCCGCCCCGACCCTTACGCAAAGTCGCCTCCGGGGGCGAGCTGTCACGCACCAGTCTTGCAATTCAGGTCGCAACCGCAGGCACGGCGCAGGTCCCTACGCTGGTCTATGACGAAATCGACACCGGCATCGGGGGGCGCGTCGCCACTATCGTCGCGCGACACCTGCAGAGCATTGCCGAGACGCGGCAGATTCTCTGCGTAACCCATCTGGCCCAGGTCGCATCAGCCGGTGCGCAGCAT
>JBDLQR010000013.1:0-3618 GCA_039800485.1 Pseudomonadota bacterium | reverse complement strand
CGCCGCACCTCGCGAGCGGCCTCGTGATGCTGCTGCTCTTCCGCCTCGGCGGCGCCTACGCCGACCGCCATGACAAACGTTTCATCCTGCAGGTCTGCCAGGTCGCGCAGATCGGCTTCGCCTTAGCGATCGGACAGCTCATCGCGCACGGCGCCCTGCACACCTGGCATCTCATCGTGGCCGCCGCGCTGCTCGGCATCTCCAGTTCGTTCGAGATGCCCGCCGCCGCGGCGATCGTCCCGGAACTCGTGGCCAAGGAGAATGTCGCCAAGGCCATCTCTGTCGACCGCGCGGTCTTCCACGCCACCCGCCTTGTCGGGCCGGCCGCCGCCGGTTATCTCGTAGGCCGCTACGGGGCCGAATGGGCCTTCTACCTGAACGCGGCCTCTTTCGTGGCACTGATGATCGCCTTGGCCACGCTACCGCGACGTCCGCAGGGCACGGCCGAAGAAGAGCAGAAACGTCAGGGCGGCGCCGGCGAAGGCTTCCGGCACGTCAGCCAGGACAAGCCGAGCCTCGCGATGGTGGCGCTCCTCGCCACCAACACGCTCTTCGTCTTCCCAGTCATCATCGTGCTGCTCCCGCTGTATGCGAAGAACGACCTCCACGCCACGCCCGAGCAGATGGGCCTGCTCATGCTCTGCTCCGGCGCTGGCTCGGTTTCCGGTTCACTGCTCATCATGGCGCTCAAGCCGGCCCTGCGCCGCCTCGCGATCCTGGCCGGCATGGTGCTCGCGTGCGGCGCCCTAGTGAGCCTCAGCCAAGCCACCGGACTGGTCTGGGCCGGCATCTCGCTCGTCAGCCTCGCGGTCGGCGTCTCCACGCTCGTCGGCCTCGCCAATACCATCGTCCAGGAACGCTCGCCGGCCGAACTCCGCGGACGCGTCTCGGCCGTCGCCGGACTGAGCTTCTTCGGCTTCCTGCCCTTCGCCGCGATCATCATGGGCTGGATGACCGACGTGTTCAAATTGCGTAACGTGCTCCTCGGTTCGTCGATCTGCTACGCCGTCATCGGCTTCATCGTCATGCTCACGGTCGGCAGCAAGGTGACGGGTGAGCGGGAAGAGAAGACCTGAACCCGCTGCTCACGCCCTCGCCATGACGGCCTCCCGCAGCACCCGCTATCGTCGATTACAAGAAGGAGGTGATCTCGACGTGCTGGTGGTGGGCGGCGGTATCTCCGGAGCGCCGGTCTATCAGAAAATGCGTCTGGCCGGATACCGGGTAGGATTGGTCGACCAGGGAGATTTTTCCTCCGGAACGAGCCAGGCCTCAGGCATGCTGATCTGGGGCGGCCTGCTTTATCTGACAAAACTTGATTTCAAGACCGTCCTGAAACTGTGCAAAGCGCGCAGTGACATGATGCGGGACTTTCCCGCTGAGATGACGTCGCTTGATCTCGACTACCGGGTAGGGGTAGGCGGCAATCACGGGGCCATCAGGGCATGGTTGGCCTTGCAACTCTACTGGCTGATGGGTGGCTGCAAGTTGAAGAGGCCGCGGATGGTGAAGCATCCGCATGCGGTCCGTTATCAGGAGGCGATGCTTCGCGAGTCGGACAGCCGTTTCGTCATCGACCGCATTCGCGGTTTGGATTCCGAGCATGGCATCGCGTTGAATCACTGCAAGTTGGTGCATGCCGATTTCGACCCTGGACGTCGGGTCTGGAATATCGGATTGCGCGATGAATTGGATGGCCGCGAGCATGTGGTGCGTGCCCGGGCGATCGTGAACGCAGCGGGCGTCTGGGCGGATTCCGTCAACCGCACGCTCGGCGTGGATTCACCCTATAAACATGTGTTCAGCAAGGGTGTCTATCTGGCTTTTTCAAATGAGGGCTCAGAGCGCGGAGCGGATGTCTATCCCATGCGGCAAGGCGCCGATGTGATCACCCGTGTGCCGTGGGGACCGGTGTTGATGTGGGGACCGACGGAGACCGGAGTGGATGACCTCGCACGCGGCCTGGCACCGGACCAACAGGATGTGAGATTCCTCCTTGAGGAGGCGAAGCGCAATCTGCCCGGCCACAGGATGGGAGCCGAAGATATCGTATCGGTGCGTTGCGGCGTCAGGCCGCTTGCCGTGCCTGCTAATTTCCGCAAGGATGTCTATCCCCTAACCCTGTCCAGACGTCATCGGTTGGTAACCGATGAAACCAGACGCGCGATGGTGATCTATGGAGGCAAGCTCACCGGCAGCCTGCAGATGGCAAAGGTCGTGGAAGCCCGCCTCCGCGACTGGCTGGAACCGCGGTTTCCCTGTGAACCGCCAGTCTTGGTAGCTCCCGAGAGAGCGGGCAGCCATGGTTTCGTCACTCCCGAGTGGGCACGCGATCATGAGTTCTGCGTGACCCTTGATGATTACGTGCGCCGGAGGACGTCGATCGCGCAATGGACGCCGCGCATGGGGCTGGGTCCCCAGGGGGACGGGCGGACGGCGCTTTTGGATGTGGCGAAAAAACTCCTGATGAGCGGTGATGACACCGCCGCGGAGACGATGGTGCGCGCCTACGAGGAACGCGTGCGTTCGACCTATGATCCGCTGCTGAACCTTTAAAAAAACCGCCCCATGACCACGAAACCGTCGACGATAGTCACCCTTCCGCAGGATGAATATTTGAAATGGCCGGTATTCCGGGCCGAGGACGAGCAAGCCGTGCTGCGGGTGATGCGTGATGGCAACGTGAGCACGCACCCGGTGATCCAGGAACTGGAGAATGACTTCCGCGCCTTCACCGGGCGTCGGCATGCGCTGGCGCATTGCAACGGAACCACCGCGCTGATGGCGGCGTTTCATTCGCTCGGCTTGCGACCGGGTGATGAGGTGCTGGTGCCTAGCGCGACGTTCTGGGCCTCCGTCTTGCCCATGATCTGGTGCGGCCTCGTGCCCGTGTTCTGCGAAAGCGAACCGGCAACGCTGGGTCTCGACCCGGTGGACGCCGCGCGGCGGATCACCCCGCGCACCAAGGCGATGGTGATCGTTCATCTATGGGGGCTGCCTTGCAAGGTGGCGGAACTGACGGCCCTCGCGAAAGCTCATGGCCTGCGCATCATCGAAGATGCCTCGCACGCACATGGCGCTTCAAAAGATGGCGTGCCCTGCGGTCGCATGGGGGATGTCTCGGTCTTCAGCCTGCAAGGGGACAAACTCGTGCCGGCGGGCGAAGGGGGCGTATTGATGACGGATGATGACGCGACCTACGATCGTGCGCTCTGCATGGGCGATATCACGCGCATCATCCGCATGCCCACGGCTGACCGACGGTTTGCCGCGACGAGCTTCGGGATCAAGACGCGCATCGCACCGATGTCCGCAGCATTAGGAAGATCCATGTTGGCAAGACTCCCCGAGACAAATTCCGTCAGGCACCGTCACCATGCCCGGCTGGCCGAGACCTTGGAAGACCTTGGGTTTGAATGCTTCCTTCCACGGGAGGGGGTGGAGCGAGTCTGGTTCGAATTCATCATTCGTCATCGGACGGAGAACAAAGACGTGGGGGCCTTGGTCGCGTGGCTGCAACAGGCCGGTTGCCGCGTGGGCGTGCCGCGCTATCCGCTGCTCCATCAGCAACCTTATTTCACCGAAGGACATTGGCGTGCCGCCGGTCGTTATCCCGAG
>JBDLQR010000012.1:0-3155 GCA_039800485.1 Pseudomonadota bacterium | reverse complement strand
GCGGCCCACCTCATGCGAGCCGCAGCAGGGAGAATGCAGTGCAGCCAACCGGAGCGGCCGATCCCGGCCATTTTCACAAGGTGGTCGATTGCCAGTGGGCCTGTCCGGCGCACACCCCCGTGCCGGAATACATCCGGCTGATTGCCCAGGGGCGCTACGACGACGCCTACATGGTCAACTGGGTGAGCAATGTGTTCCCCGGGATTCTGGGTCGCACCTGCGACCGGCCCTGCGAGCCGGCGTGCCGGCGCAGCCGGGTCGAGGAAAAAAACCTGCTCAAGCCTGAACCAGTGGCGATCTGCCGACTCAAGCGGGTGGCAGCCGATCACAAGGGCGATGCCATTCATCGCAAGATGCCCCAGGCCGCTCCAGGCAATGGCCGCAAGGTGGCCTGTGTGGGCGGCGGACCGGCCTCGCTCACGGTGGCCCGCGATCTGGCCCTGCAGGGCTATCAGGTCACCGTCTTTGAGGGCGAGGCCAAGGCGGGCGGGTTCATGTGGAGCCAGATTCCGCGCTTTCGGCTGCCCGAGACCGTGATCGACGAAGAGACCGGTTATGTGTTCGCGCTGGGTGCCGAACTCAAGGCCAATACGTCAGTGACCTCGATGAAGTCCCTGATGGCCGAGGACTGGGATGCGATCTTCGTGGGCTGCGGTGCACCCCGGGGACGGGATCTCGAGATCCCCGGGCGCCAGGAGGCGGCAGCCAACATTCATGTGGGTATCGAGTGGTTGGCCTCGGTGTCTTTCGGGCATGTGAGCAAGGTGGGCAAGCGCGTGATCGTCCTGGGCGGTGGCAATACCGCGATGGACTGCTGCCGCTCGGCCCGTCGGTTGGGTGCCGATGATGTCAAGGTGGTCGTTCGCAGCGGCTTTGAGGAGATGAAGGCCTCGCCCTGGGAAAAGGAAGACGCTTTGCACGAAGGCATTCCGATCATCAATTTCCATGTGCCCAAGGCCTTCCTGCACGATGCCAGCGGTCGTCTGACCGGCATGAGTTTCGAGATCGTCAAGGCCGAGTACGACGCCAAGGGCCGGCGCAATCTGGTGCCCACCGGCGAGCCCGATGTGATCTTCGAGTGCGATGAGGTGCTGATTGCGGTCGGCCAGGAAAACGCCTTTCCCTGGATCGAGCGGGACTCCGGCATCGACTTCGATCGCTGGGGCCTGCCGGTGCTCGGAGAGACCACCTTCCAGAGCAGTGTGCCGCGTGTGTTTTTCGGAGGCGATGCAGCCTTCGGCCCGAAGAACATCATCACCGCAGTGGCTCACGGCCATGAGGCCGCGGTCTCGATCGACCGTTTCCTGAATGGCGAGGATGTCTCCAGGCGGCCACCGCCCGGTGTGACCCTGACCTCCCAGAAGATGGGCATCCATGAGTGGAGCTACGACAACGAGATCACGGAGGACCTGCGCCACAAGGTGCCCTGGGAAAAGGCCGAGAAGGCCCTGGCCAGCATCAAGGTCGAGGTCGAACTGGGCTTTGATCTGCCCACCGCGTTCAAGGAGGCGGAGCGCTGCCTGAACTGTGATGTTCAGACGGTCTTCAACAGCAAGTTGTGCATCGAGTGTGATGCCTGCGTCGATATTTGCCCCATGGACAGCATCACCTTCACCGCCAACGGCGATGAAGCCGAGCTGCGCACGCGCCTGAAGGCACCCGCCACCAACACCGCTCAGGACCTGTATGTGAGCGTGGAGCTCAAGACCCGCAACGTGATGGTCAAGGACGAGGATGTCTGCCTGCACTGCGGCCTTTGCGCTGAGCGCTGCCCCACCGGCGCCTGGGACATGCAGAAGTTCCTGCTCAACACGACCAAGGCGGGTGAGGCCTGCCGTGACGCACGCCTGCCGGCGCAGGTGGAGGCCACCGCATGAAGCGCATCGAAGCTGTCAATGACTTCGTCATCAAGTTTGCCAATGTCAACGGGTCCGGGTCGGCCTCGGCCAACGAACTCTTTGCCAAGTCGATTCTGCGCATGGGTGTGCCGGTGAGTCCGCGCAACATCTTCCCCTCGAACATTCAGGGGCTGCCCACCTGGTACGAGGTGAGGGTCTGCGAGCGGGGCTGGCTGGGCCGGCGCGGCGGGATCGACATGATGGTGGCGATGAACCCGCAGACCTGGAAGCAGGATGTTGCCGAGATCGAACCCGGTGGCTACCTCTTTTATGACAGCACCCGCCCGATGCCCGCCTCGGCGTTCCGGGAGGACATCCATGTGATCGGCATGCCGGTCACCGCGATCTGCAACGCGGCCTATGAAGACCCGCGTCAGCGCACCCTGTTCAAGAACATCATGGTGCTGGGCGCGTTGTCCGTCCTGATGCAGGTGGACGCCTCGGTGATCGAGAAGCTCTTCTCCGAGCAGTACAAGGGCAAGGAACGCCTGCTCGAGTCGAATGTGCGGGCCCTGCATTCCGGGCGCGCCTTCGCGCAGGAGCACCTGGACGCGCCGATCGGGCTGCGGGTGCGGGCGGCCGATGCCGTGGGCGACAAGATCTTCATGGAAGGCAATGCCGCGGCCGCTCTGGGTTGCGTCTATGGCGGCGCCAGTGTGTGTGCCTGGTATCCGATCACACCGTCCTCGTCGGTGGCCGAGGCCTTCCAGAGTTATTGCAAGCGTTACCGTCACGATCCGGAGACCCGACAGGCTCGGTATGCGATTGTTCAGGCCGAAGACGAGATCGCCTCGGTGGGCATGATCACCGGTGCGGGGTGGAATGGCGCACGCGCCTTCACGGCGACCTCCGGCCCCGGGGTGTCCCTGATGACCGAGTTCATCGGGCTGGCCTACTTTGCCGAGATTCCTTTCGTCATCATCGACGTGCAGCGAGGCGGACCTTCAACCGGCATGCCGACCCGCACCCAGCAGGCGGATCTGCTGGCTGCGGCCTATGCCTCCCACGGCGACACCAAGCATGTGATGCTGCTGCCGCAGGATCCGACCGAATGCTTCGAGCATTCCGCGGCTGCCCTCGAACTGGCCGAGCAGTTGCAAACGCCCGTCTTCGTGATGACCGATCTGGACATCGGCATGAATCAGCGCCTGTGCTCACCGCTGCGCTGGGAAGACGGGCGCGAGTATGACCGTGGCAAGGTGCTGAGCGCGGCGCAACTCGACGCGGGCTTTGATTTCGGTCGCTACAAGGATGTGG
>JBDLQR010000011.1:0-3654 GCA_039800485.1 Pseudomonadota bacterium | reverse complement strand
TCCCAGATATCCTTGTCGCTGAAACCGGCATCCCGCAGGCCCTGCCGATCGCCTTCACCGATGGTATAGCTGGCAGTCGTCATCTTGACCGCGAAGTCCAGCATTGCACGCTGTCGGGCAGAGAGGTCTGCAGCGCGGTAGTTCATCACCATGAGCTCGCCGAGCTTCGGGTCGCCAGAGTACTCGCGCACGCTCGCACCATGCGCGACCTGGCAGTAGAAGCACTGGTTGGTGGAAGAAACCGCCACCGCGATCATCTCGCGCTCCAGTTCCGAGAGCCCGGACTCGCCGAACATCAGCGTGTTGTAGAAGCGTGAAAACGTACGCAGTTGCTCTACGTTGTGGCTGTAGGCAGCAAGCACATTCGGCAGCATGCCGAGCTTCTGGTCGCACTTGGCAAAATACTTCTGGATGTCCTCTGGCAGCTCCTCGCGGGTGGGCAGAGGGATATCGAGGGCAGTGACATAGGTGTGCTGTGACATGGAACGCTCCAGAAATGGGGTGATCAGCCGGCGCGCGCCGGGATGAAACTATGATAGGAACTCGGGCGAGGCCCCGCCACCCTGCGTCTGCTGACCGCTCAGCCCGGTGTGCGGCGGAGCCTGCGCAGACCGCGCAGACCCCGTGAGATCCGCGTTCAGACGATGCCGGCAGCCTTCAGCCGCGCGAGCTCAGCCGTATCCATGCCGAGTAGCGAGGTGTAGACCTCTTCGTTGTGTGCGCCGAGCATGGCGCCGGGCCAGTCGGTCTGGCCGGGGGTGTCCACCAGGCGCGGGATGATGGCCGGAATCTTCAGGGGACCGAAGCCCGTCTGTACCTCCTCGAAGAGTCCGCGAGCCTGGTATTGCGGGTCGGCAAACATGTCGACCACGCTGTAGATGGGGCCGGAGGCCACGCCTGCTTCCTCCAGTCTGGCGAGTACCTCTGCCTGATCCAGCGAGCGGGTCCAGGCACTGATGCGATCTTCCAGTTCGCGCTGGTTCTCCACGCGGTTGATGTTCTCCTTGAACTTCGGATCCTGGGCGATGCCCGGATCTCCCATCAGTTCGCACAGGCGCTGGAACATCGAGTTGGTATTGGCACCGATGATGATGGTCTTGCCATCGCGGGTGGGGTAGTTGTTCGAAGGCACGATGCCCGTGATGGCCGAGCCAGACGGCTCGCGCACGACGCCCGCGCCGTCGTATTCCGGCACCACGGCCTCCATCAGGTTGTAGATGGATTCGAAGATGGAAACATCGACCACCTGTCCCGCACCCTTGGTCGCACGGTCACGCCCGATGTAGGCGAGCAGGATGCCGAGTGCTGCGTGAATCCCGGAGAGTGTGTCGCCAATGCTCAGGTTGGGACGCACCGAGGGTTCGCCCGGAAAGCCATTCACATAGCGGAAGCCACCGAAGCCTTCGCACACCGAGGCAAAGCCTGGGCGCGGGGCATAGGGACCTGTCTGCCCATACCCTGAGATGCGGGTGTAGATGAGGCCGGGATTGGTGGACTTGAAGTCCTCCGGGCCGAGATTCCACTTCTCCATGGTGCCGGGGCGGAAGTTCTCGATATAGACATCGGACTGGTTCACGAGCTTGCGCATGATCTCGCGTCCCTCCGGGGTGCGCAGATCGAGCGTCACGCACTTCTTGTTGCGCGCAAGGCTGTACCACCAAAGGGAAGTCCCATCCTTGACGATGCGCCAGCGGCGAATCGGATCCCCGCCTTCCGGCGGCTCGACCTTGATCACCTCGGCGCCGAAATAACCAAGGATGGTGGCGGCAAAGGGGCCGGCAAGCAGCTGGCCCGCCTCGATGACGCGCAGCCCTTCAAGGGGGCGCGGTGCGCGTGGCGCGGATTCCATGATGTCTTTCCTCTCTCGTTGCGTGAAACCGTGATTGTGCGTGCCGGCGGATGCCCGATCCAGCTCAGGCCAGCGCGTAATGTCCTGCAATCCCGGCGAAGAGGCAGAGCCCGAACCACTGGTTGTGCAGGAAGGCGCGAAAGCACGCGGCGGGCTCGCGTGCGCGGATGAGCCACTGCTGCCAGCCAAGCAGTAGCGCGCCGGTCAGCAACGCGAGTGCATAGGGCCAGCCGAGGCTGAGCTGGCGGCCGATGAGCCACAGGTTGAGCAGCAGCAGCACCTGCAGGACTGCGATGATCATCCGGTCGAGATCGCCAAAAAGAATGGCCGTCGATTTGATGCCGATGGCCAGATCGTCCACGCGGTCGACCATTGCGTATTCGGTGTCATAGATGAGCACCCAGAGCACCACCGCACTGAAGAGAAGCCACGCGACTGCAGGCACCGTACCCGTGATGGCCGCGAAGGCCATGGGCACGGACCAGCCGAAGGCTGCGCCGAGGTAGACCTGCGGCAGATAGGTATGCCGTTTCATGAAGGGGTACATCACGGCCAGGCCCACAGCCGCGAGCGACAGCAGCAGGGTAAGAAGATTCAGGGTCAGCACCAGCAGCGCCGCACAGCACACGAGCACGGCGAAGAGAATCAGCGCCTGACGCTCGCTCACCTCACGCCTCACCAGCGGCCGGTCACGGGTGCGGGTGACATGTCCGTCGAAATGCCTGTCGGCGTAGTCGTTGATGACGCAGCCTGCGGAGCGCATCAGCACCGTGCCGAGCAGGAATACGCCCAGCACCCCGGGCTCCGGCAGGCCTTCCGCGGCAATCCACAAGGCCCACAAGGTGGGCCAGAGCAGTAGCAGGATGCCGATGGGCCGGTGCAGCCGCATCAGCCGGGCCCAGGCACCCCAGGCATGGCGACGAAAGGGTAGTGAGGCTGCGTTCATACTTTTGCGTAGTCCAGTCTTTGCGCCAGCCAACGCCGGATCAGGCGGTCGCCCAGTGTGGGCTGTTCGCGCAGGATGCGATCTGCAAGCGTGCGCACTGCGGGGAGCAGATCGCGGTCGCGACTCAGGTCGGCAATGCGGAAGGAGGCCGCGCCCGTCTGCCGGGTACCGAGCACTTCCCCCGGACCGCGCAGCGCGAGATCGCGCTCTGCGATGACGAAACCGTCGTTGGTGTCCCGCATGGTCTGCAGGCGTGCGCGCGCAGTGTCGCCGAGCGGGCCTTTGTACAGCAAGATGCACACAGACTGGGCCTCGCCACGGCCCACGCGACCACGCAGCTGGTGCAATTGTGCAAGACCGAGACGTTCTGCGTTTTCGATGATCATGAGGCTGGCGTTGGGCACGTCCACTCCCACCTCGATGACGGTGGTCGCCACCAGCAGATCGAGCGCATGCTGTGTGAAGGCCTGCATGAGGGCGCTCTTTTCCTGCTCCTTGAGTCGGCCATGGATCAGGCCGATGCGCAGATGCGGCAGCGCCGCCTTGAGCTGCTCCGCCGTGTCGGTGGCGGCCTGGGAGTCGAGCACTTCCGATTCATCGATCAGCGGGCAGACCCAGTAGGCTTGGCGCCCCGTGGCGCAGGCCGCACTGATTCTCGCCACGATGTCTTCGCGCCGGCTTTCGGCGAGCACCTTGGTGGTGACCGGGCTGCGATTAGGGGGCAGTTCGTCGAGGATCGAGACATCCAGATCCGCATACGCCGTCATGGCGAGTGTGCGTGGGATGGGCGTGGCCGTCATGATGAGCTGATGTGGGCGCAGATTGCCCTGCGCGCCTTTCTCCAGCAGGGCGAGCCGCT
>JBDLQR010000010.1:0-12153 GCA_039800485.1 Pseudomonadota bacterium | reverse complement strand
TTTCCCAGTCACTGACGTGGTTGGCATAACTCGTCCACTCCTGCAGTTTGTAATCGAGCCAGCTCTGGTACATCTCGGGGCCGAAGACTTCCCTGGAAAGCGGATCTGCGGCGAAGGCTGCCAGAGCCTCGTCCAGGCTGCGGGGAAGGGTGCCGATACCAAGCGCAGCAAGCTCCTCTGGTGTCTTCAGGTACATGTTGGCGAGATGGGGATCGCCCGGATCCAGCTTCTGTTCGATGCCCTCCAGTCCTGCCATGAGCACCATGGCCGAGCCCAGGTAGGGGTTGCAGCTGCTGTCGGCCGCGCGGAGTTCCATGCGTCCACCGCCCAGCGGGATGCGGATGGTGTTGGTGCGATTGTTGTTGCCGTAGCAGCAGAACACCGGGGCCCATGTGAAGCCGGACATGCTGCCACGCAGGACCAGACGCTTGTAGCTGTTGACCGTCGGGGCAACCACTGCGCAAATCGCCGGCAGATGGCGCAACACACCGGCGATGAAATGGTAGCCGAGCTGACTCAGGCCGCAGCCGCGCGGGTCGTCATCGGCAGCAAACAGGTTCCTGCCCGTGGCCGGATCTGCCAGCGACACATTGAAATGCGCGCCGCTGCCAGCGCGGTCGCCATAAGGTTTGGGCATGAAGGTCGCGAAGCCTCCAGCCTGTCGTGCGATTTCGTTGGCCATCCAGCGGAAGAAGACATAGTTGTCCGCCATGGTGAGCACGTCGAAGTAATTGAAGTCGATCTCGAACTGGCCGATGCCATCCTCGTGATCAAAGGAATAAACACCCCAGCCGAGCTTGTTCATTGCCGCAACGAGCGACGAAATCCAGGGAAAGTTGTCCATCAGGCGCGCCACATCGTAGGCCGGCTTTTCCAGATGATGCCGCGTGGAGAGCGGTGCATAACCCCCGTCAGGAGTGTCCTGCAGCACGAAGAATTCGGCTTCCATGCCGAGCTTCATCGCATAGCCCATCTCTGCTGCCCGACTCACTGCACCCTTGAGGATATTGCGGCTGCAGGCGCTGAAGGGCGCCCCGCGACACCAGAGGTCCGAGGCAAACCACGCAACCTTGGAATTCCACGGGAGGATGCGGCAGGAGGCCGGGTCCGGATGGGAAGCGACCTCCTCCTCGCTCACATCCTGGGGAATGCCTTCAAGTGCCGCGCCGGTGCACAGCTCCGAGCCCCCCAGCATGCGGCCGTAATGGCTGAGCGGCACCATCTTGGATTTGGAGATGCCATGCAGGTCGACATAACTGGGCAGCAGGTATTCGACGCCTGCGGCGGACAGCTCCTGCTGCTGAGGAGTCACGGGAAGATGTTCGGGTGCGTTCATGAATCGATCCCTGGCGTTGATGACATGTGCCAGGAGTTCAGCAGGGATCGTGCCAGCCGGAACTGCCACCCGCGGTCACAATCGAACCGACCTCCTGAGCCGGCCTCGAGACAAGCGGTTCCATTCAGATGGCGGTCCTGTCGTGTTATCCAACCCATCGTGGTGCGCCAGAGCCCCGGCCTGCACTGGTGGCGGGCTCGCACCATGAAAAATTCTGACAAGACCTTCGTGCATCTGGATCAAGGCAGGGGTGGCGACATCGCCTAGACTGCGAGCCTCGGGGTATCCTTGGTTTCTGGCATATGAACGGCAAGACTGAATTGACTGCGCCTTCGCTGGCTGTGCTGTCCGGCAGCGTCGCCCATGCACTGAACAATGTGCTGAGCGTGCTGTTTGGTGCCGCGAGCGATCTGGAGGCGCCTGTGAAGGATGACGCCCTTGCCCGCGCGAGGGAGGCGGTCGCCCATGCCTGTGCCGGCGCCCAGAGCATCAGTGCCGCACTCAATCTTCTGGCCTTGAGTGAACTGCCGCTCACGCCCGGCGCCACTGACCATCGTTTCCCGCTGGACTCCTTCGACCTTACCTGCGTGCTCGAGAATCTGGCCGCCACCGCGGATCTGGATTTCACTGCAGTCAGCCCGGACGCGCCTGCCCACCCGGCCCGCGTGGACAGGGATACGCTGCAGTCCGCACTGGTCTGCGCCGCCGTCGGCCTGCGACGCCAGCATGGCAGTCAATTGCCTTTCCATTGCACAGTGCTGCTGCCCGAAGGTCCCGGACCACTGCTGTTCGAACTCTCGCTTGATAATGTGCGGGAAGACACGGCAATTTCGTCGCGGCTGGGGCACCATCCCTGCCAGCTGGCGCTGGCTTCGGCGACGCCGGCACTGGGCGAACTGGGCGTACACATTGAAAACCCGCGGACAGGATGCATGCGGATACTGGTGGACATTGGCGTGCCCGACTGAGAGGTTCAGCGGGAGAGAGCCACCATTAAGGTGCATGATATGAACAATGTGCGGAACAATGGCGCGGGCACGCCGGCCATTCTGGTGGTGGAGGATGACCCCGTCGTGCGGACCCGGGTCATCAATTCGCTGCGCCAGCATGGCTTCGAGACCGCTGCGGCGCTCACACGCGAGGAAATCTTCGCCTTGGTGGACAACAAACGGTGTGCGGCGCTCGTGCTCGATCTCGGTCTGCCCAATGACGACGGCGTGGCAATCGCGCGTGCCGTGCGCCAGCGCAGCGATGTGCCCATTGTCATGCTCACGGGGCGCGGCGGTATTCACGCACGCGTGACGGGACTCGAAGCCGGGGCGGACGACTATCTCGTCAAACCGTTTGCCCCGGAGGAACTGATCGCGCGTCTGAAGGCCATCCTGCGCCGGGTGCCGCCGGTGCCCGCCCAGCGGGAAAAAGAGCGCGGATTGCACCTCGGGCAGAGTTTTCTTGATCTGGCCAGTGGAGAGCTGGTCGGGCCCGTGGGCAAGGCCAGGCTCACGGCCCGCGAATCCGCATTGCTGCTGGCCCTGTCCCGCAGCCCGGGGCCGCTCTCGCGGGAGAAGACCTACCGCGAGGTCTTTCAGCGCAACTGGGATCCGGCAGACCGCAGCCTCGAGGTCCATGTCGCCCACCTGCGCCGCAAGCTGTCCGCGGCCTGCCCTGAGCCGGTGGTGATCTCGACCATCCGCGGTCAGGGCTATGAGCTCTGCGTCGCTGCCCGCGTCGAGTACGGTGAGCCCCCGGCCGGTTGGGCCAATCCTTAGTGTTTCTTAACATGGTGTGAGGTGGGGAAATGATGCAATCTCCTCCCCTGACGCCCATGAACATACAGACTCCTCCTACCCCTGACCGCATCCTTCTCGTCGGCAGCGACCGGGACGGTCTCGAAACCCTCACGGGAAAATTTCCCGCCGGCAGCGTGGTCGGGGTGGCCGCCAGCCACGGGCGCGCGCTGGAATTGGTTGAGAACCGTCGACCGCAGATGGTCATCATCGACAGTCACCCCGGGGAGTTCGACGCCAGCAGACAGTTTGCCCTGGGCCTCAAGGACCACTCCGACGCCGCCTTCCTGCTGCTACTGCCCGAGGGTCCCCCCCCGCCGGAGACCCCGCCTCAGCATCTGATCAAGCCATTCCTGGACGCAGAGCTCGCCCTGGCCATGCGGGTAGCCGCGTATTGCCGGGTGCGCGATGTCGAGTTGCAGCGCAGCCAGCAGCAGTTGGCCCACCTGCAGCGGCAACTCGTCGAGACCGAGCAGAAACTCGCCGCCCTCGGCGGCCTGCTCTCCCTCTGCACTTACTGCCATCACACGCGCAACGAAGCAGGCGAATGGGAAGCCCTGCACCACTTCCTATCACGCCGGATTGGCGTGGCTTTCTCTCACGGGGTCTGCGAGCGTTGCCGGGATGAGCAATGCGCCGAAAGCGGGCCGCCGTGAGGCCCCGGAACTATCGCTTTCCCTGGTTACAAAGAGGGCCGCGTGGGCTGTGGCTGTTGCTCGGTCTGCCCATGGTGCTTGCGCTGGCGGGCTGTGAGGGTCAGCGGCCGGCACCGATTCGTCTCGGCCTGTCCAGTTTTCCAGCCTATGAGCTCGCCTATCTTGCCGCAGAGAAGGGTTTCTTCGCGCAGTCCGGCCTGAATGTCGAGATCGTCGAGTTCCAGTCCCTGAGCGATTCCGACCGCGCCCTGGGACTCGGGCAAATCGACGCCGCCGCCATGCCGATGGTCAATATCGCGGTCAAGACCGCACGGCGGGAAGTACGCCCCAGACCCATCTGGGTCCTCGACTACTCCGCAGGCGCAGACATGCTCGTGGCCCAGCCGGACATCCGGAATGTCGCCGCCCTGCGCGGCAAGCGGGTGGGCGTGGAGGCGGACTCCCTGGGATTCCACGTCCTGCATCTGGCCACAGAGCACGCTGGTCTGGCCACGAGTGACCTCGAGGTCGTGACTTTCGTCGACCAACCCGCCGGGCTGGCGGCGTTCGAGCGCAAGGAAATCGAGGCCATGGTGACCTACTTCCCGATGGTCGAGCGCTTGAAGAAAGAACACGGCGCACGGCAGATCTTCGACACTTCTCAAGGCCCGAAAGAAATTCTCGATGTCATCGCGGTGTCCGAGTCACTCATGGAAACACAGCCGGCGTCCGTGGCCGCACTGCGGCTGGGCATGATCATGGCGCTGCGTTTTCTCGCTGAGAACCCGGAGGAAGCGCTCAAGATCATGGCCGCTCGGGAACGCGTCAGCGTGGCGGATTTTGCCGAAGCCTTGCAGCGGGGCCTGCATCTTGTATCCGAGGAAGAACAGGCGGCCTTCTTCTCACCGGACGGCGGCATGCTTTCAGCGCTCAAGCACAACGCGGAGGTCCTGCAGCAGCTCGGCATCATCGATTCCACTGCCGAGGTAGAGGCACTCGCGGCAGATATCGCGGCTCAGACCCTGCCGGCAGCCGACTCCCGATGACGGCAGAAA
The DNA here is from genome assembly GCA_039800485.1 of Pseudomonadota bacterium. GTDB lineage: Bacteria > Pseudomonadota > Gammaproteobacteria > CAIKBL01. The sequence goes on along the minus strand of JBDLQR010000010.1, from coordinate 7,340 downwards.
CCGCACCAGCCACGATGTCCGCGCGCACGCTGCGCCGCAGGGCTTCCCTGCGCACCACGATGCTCTTGTCACTGCTGGTGTCCGGCCTGCTGCTGAGTGTGGCAATCGCCCTGTTGCAAAGGATGCATGTGGCAGAGGTGTTGACCGCGCAAGCCACCGCGCGCGCGCAAGCCAAGCTGCGACTCATTCGCAGCGCAGCCGAGATGAGCCATGACCTGGAAGAAATCCAGCGCCTGGTGAGTGCCGCAGGCGCCGAGCGTGATGTGGAAGCCATCGTGCTGACGCAGGGCACGCCCCCACGGGTGGAAGTCGCCACACGCAGCCTCTGGCTCGGCCAACCCGTCGAAGCCATCTTCGAGGGCAAGCTCTCGGAACTGCAATCAGAGGTGCTCGGCAAGCACCACTTTGCAGACGTGACGCGCACGGCAGCCAATCTTTCGCGCACCCTGGCCGCAGGCAACTATCTGGTGCCAGGCCAACGGCGCGCGGCGGGGGAGCGTGAGCTTGGTGTGATTCTGCTCGCCTTCGATGGCAGCGCAGCGCAGTCGGCACTCGACCATGCCACCCGTATGGCGTTTGGCCGTGCGTGTGCGCTCACCTTCACCCTTGCCATGCTGGCTTTTCTGCTGCTGCAGCGCCGTGTGCTGCTGCCCTTGGAGGCCATGGCGCGCACACTCGCCCTGCGCGCGCGGGAGGATGGCGCCGCACGAGTGCCCGAGAATCTCTGCGCCAACGACGAGATAGGGCAGGTTGCCCACAGCCTCAACCTTTCCTTCGAAGACATCGAGCGCCTGAATCGCATGCGCGATCAGCGTGAAGATGACATCGCCGAGATCATGCTCGCAATGAAACGGGTGGATGAACGCCTGTCATTCCTGCTCACCGGCATCTCGGCCATGGTGTACGCCGGGCGCCCGGACGGGCTGCACATCAGTTTTGTCAGCGGGAATGCGCAACGCGTGACGGGGTTTTCCCCACAGGATTTCATGGCCGACCCGGAACTCTGGGCACAGCGCCTGCATCCCCAGGATGCGCCACAGGTACTCACCAGCCTGCGCAGTCGCATGGTGGGGTCCGGTCTTTCCCTTGAGTACCGGTTCCGCCACCGGGAAGGGCATTACATCTGGCTGCATGATGACTCACGCCTGATGCCAGCACAGGACAATCGCTCCGCGGAGACCATCGGCTTCATGCTCGATGTGAGTGCGCGCAAGCGCACCGAGCGGCAGTTGTACGAAAGCGAATTGAAATTCTCCGCACTGATCGAAGCGCTGCCGCAGTGGGCGTGGACTGCGCGTCTGGATGGCCCGGTCGAACTGATCGGGCGCAAGGCGGCTGCGTACTTCGGCCAACCACCGGAAAAACTCCAGAATGATGAATGGCGTGAGTTTGTGCATCCCGAGGATCGCACGCATGCCTTCAAGGTGTTTCGGGCCGCCCGTGACGGTGGCGAGCCGTTCAGCGTGGACTTGCGCTTGCGCCGCGCGGATGGCGTGTATCGCTGGTTCAACGCCACCGGTGCGCCCATGCGTGACGACGACGGTCAGATCATCCGCTGGGTGGGCAGCAATATCGACATCACCGAGCGGCGCTCCGCAGAGGAACAACTGCGCGAGTCCCAGAAGATGGAGGCCATAGGCCAGCTGACCGGAGGGCTCGCCCACGACTTCAACAACCTGCTGGGAGTGGTGGTGGGCAATCTCGACATGCTCGCCGATGAACTGCCTGCGGACGATGAACGTGCCAGACGACATCACCAGACGGCACTGGACGCCGCTCTGCGGGGCGCGGAGGTGACGATGTCCTTGCTCGCAGTCGCCCGGCGACAACCGCTTGAAGTGGGCAACCATGATGTCACGACCCTGGTACAGGAAATGCTGCCCTTGCTGCGGGCCTCCGCCGGTTCCGGCATCCAGATCCTGACTCAGTTGCCACCCGGACGCATGATGGCGCGACTCGATGCGCGGGGTCTGAGCAATGTGATCCTGAACCTTGTCATCAATTCACGCGATGCGATGGAAGACCAGCCTGGCGAGAAGCGCATCATCCTGCGCCTGCGCCGCACCGTGGTGAAACCGGAAAGCGCGCTGGGCCTCGCGCCCGCCAGTTACGTGGTGCTCGAGGTCAGTGACACAGGTCCCGGTATGAGCGCGCAAGTCCGCGTGCAGGCTTTCGAGCCCTTCTTCACCACCAAGCCACGGGACAAAGGCACCGGACTGGGTCTTGCCATGGTGCATGGCTATGCCGAACAGCTCGGTGGTACCGCCCGCATCGACAGCACCGAGGGTGAAGGTACGACAGTGCGAGTCTATCTCCCGCTCGATTCGACCAGTGACGCGCAGGAGGAGCAGGACGAGCATAAACGCCTGGCTGCGCTGCGCTCCCTGCGCGTGCTCGATACACCACCCGATGCCGCTTTTGATGCCCTGGTGCTGGAAGCCGCACATGTCTGCGGTACGGCCATCGCGGTGATTTCGCTGGTCGATGAACATCGCCAGTGGTTCAAGTCTCGCCTCGGCCTGCAGGTGGATGAGACCCCGCGCGAGGATGCGTTCTGCGCCCACGCGATTCGCAATCCGGGCGAGATCATGATCGTCAACGACGCTGCCGCCGACCCGCGCTTTGCCGCCAACCCGCTGGTGCTCGATGAGCCCAAGATTCGCTTCTATGCGGGGGTGCCGCTGGTGGACGAACGGGGCCGGGCAATGGGCACGCTGTGCGTAATCGATCGCGTACCGCTCTCGCTCAACGAGACGCAGAAGGACGCCCTGCAGGAGCTGGCCGACGAGATTTCGCTGATGATGCGCCTGAAAGCGCCGGCACGTGATCGTCCCGTCCGGGATGCAGGCTTCGATCCCGCCTTGCCCTTGCCAGCCGCCACGGAAGACCAGCGCGTGCAGATTCTGGTGGTGGACGATGAACCCGGCATGTGTGACCTGGCCTGCAGCTGGTTGAGGGCACTGGACTACGAGGCCACCCCGGCGCTGGGCGCAGACGAAGCACTGCGCGAGCTGCGCTCCCGGTCCTTTGATGTGCTTTTTACTGATGTCGTGATGCCGGGGTCCATGGATGGAGTGAGTCTGAGCCGACAGGCACGGCGGCTGCAGCCACGCCTGAAAGTGCTGTTCAGCTCAGGCTACGCACGCAACATGGCCGCGGAAATCGAACAGATCGGGCCATTGCTGAGCAAGCCCTACCGCAAGCACCACCTGGCAGATGCACTGAAGAAACTGCTGCAGAAGGAATCCCAGCCCGCCTGAGAGCGCTCCGGGTTAACGCTTGTTAACCCTTCCCGTACCCACCACTTGGCAGGATAGTTTCCCGAAGGCGACAACAGCCGCCCGTCGGGCACTCCATGGAAACGGTCCCGGACACGCGCGCAATGGCACTATTACAATATCAAGGCAGTACACCCACCCCGCAGCCCGCCCGCCTGCTGGCAGTCGATGATGATCCACCGGTCGGTGAGTTCATCGCCCGCGTAGCGCGGGACATGGGCTTTGAATCCTGCACACTCTCGGATCCCCAGGCGCTGACTCCCGCCTTGCTCGCGGGCTTCGATGTGGTGACCCTCGATCTCAGCATGCCGGGCAGGGATGGCATTGAGCTCTTGCGACTCATCAGTGGCGCCTGTCCGCAGCCTGCCCTGGTGCTGGTGAGCGGTCTGGATCAGCGCATGCTGGACAGCGTGCGGCAGCTGGCTTCGGCACGCGGACTGCAGACCTGTCAGGTGGTGCGCAAGCCCTTTCGCGCGCATGAGCTGAAGGGCGTGCTTGGTCGCTTGCACGAACAGCGACGGGCAATGCGTGGGGTCCAGGCCCCGCATGCACAGGGTCCTCTCTTCGACATCGGGGCCTCGGAGCTGGATGAGGCCATTACACGCCGCGAGTTCGAAGTTCACTACCAGCCTCAACTCTCCTCGCAGGAGGGCACCCTGCTCGGTGTCGAGGCGCTGGCGCGATGGCGTCACCCCAGACACGGTCTGCTCTTCCCCCGCTCGTTCATCTCCATGGCGGAAGAGGCACATCTGGCATTGCCCTTTACCGAGGCCATCCTCGAATCTGCGCTCGCCGACTACCAGACCCTGCAGGAGCGCATCGGTTTCGAGGGCACGCTGTCGGTCAACCTGCCACCCACGGCGCTGTTCGACATCAGCATTCCCGAGCGGATTCTGGGCCGACTGCACGACCTCCGCATCCCGCCTTCGAGGCTCATCATCGAAGTGACGGAAACTTCACTGCCGGCGGATCTCACCCTGTCCCTCGATATCCTCACGCGATTGCGGATGCGCGGCGTGCGCTTGTCGATTGACGATTTCGGGACAGGTCATTCCGGTCTGAGCCGACTACGTGATGCACCCTTCGATGAGCTCAAGATCGACATGGAGTTTGTCCGTCATGCAGAGACCGACCCGGCCTGCCGTGAAATCGTCCGCAATGCGATCCGCCTGGGCCATGGCTTCAACATGAAAGTGGTGGCCGAGGGAGTTGAGAGCGAGCGCATCCTGCACTGGTTGCGCGCGGAGGGCTGTGATCTGGTCCAGGGCTATCACCTCAGCAGGCCATTGGCCGTGGAGACTTTGATCACCTGGGCGCTGGCGCGGTTGGCTCCGCACCACCCGGATCCATCTGCTCCTGTCGCGCCACCGGATTTCATGGTTACACTGCCGGCGGATTCATGAACCAGGAGTTCACCATGAGTGTGACCATACTTTACGGCGATCGGGCGACCGCCCTGCCGGGAGCCCAGGAACGAAACGGCCATGTCTGGCTCGCCCCGGCTGATCTGGCCAAGGCCACCGGCTGGAAGCTCGAAGACATCGGGCTGTGCCAGGGCGATGCCTGTGTGCGTACCCAGCCCGAATGGCTGGATGCAGAAGGACGCCTCGATCTGTCGGCCTTTGCGGCCCACTTGGGGCAGCCCGAGATGCACGAGACAGAAGGCAACATTCGCGCTTTTGGCGCCAGTGTGAGCGCACGTCGCGATGCTCTCTTCTCGCTGGAGGCGCCGGATTTCAAGCTGCCGGATCTCGACGGCAAGATGCATGCGCTGTCCGACTATCGCGGCAAGAAGGTCTTCCTCTATTCGTGGGGCTCCTACTGAGGCTGCAGCTTTGATCTGTCCGTGTGGCAGGCAGTGTATGCAGAACTCAAGGACCAGGGACTCGAAATCATCGCGGTAGCGCTGGACGCCGGTGGTCGTGCGGCAGTAGAGGCGAAGATCCGCGCCGCAGATTGCAAGGAGCGGCCAGAAGTGCTCGCTCGACTGATGGGCTGGTCTCCTGATTTGTGGGCCAGGCAGGCGCCGCCCACATATCCCTGTCTCATCGATGAAAACCATGTGGTGGCCGAGCTCTATGGCATGGTCAACGTGCCACAGGGGGTGTGGATCGACGAACAGGGCCGGATCGTGCGTCCACCGGAATCAGCCGGTACGGCCGACATGGTGAAGGTGCTGAACCGGGAAACCTTCGAGATTCCGGAGCCGGATGCACAACGAGGCATGGCCCAGCGCGACGCCTATGTGAACGCGCTCAGGGACTGGGTGCGCAACGGCGCCGCGAGCCCCTACGTGCTCCCACCGGACGAAGTACGCAAGCGTATGCGCGGTCCGGCAGAGCGCGATGTCGTGGCGGCAACCCATGTACGGCTCGGCCGGCATCTCTTCGGGCAGGGTGCGCTGGAACGTGCCAAGCATCACTTCGATGAGGCCGTGCGGCTGTGCCCGGAAAAATGGAATTACCGGCGCCAGGCGATGATGCTCGATCCGGGCAGCATTGGTGAGCTCAATGCCGGTCCGGGCTTCTGGGCCGCCGTGGATGCGCTGGGCGACACCCCGTTCTACCCGGAGGCGGATCTCACGCCCGTGCGGTGAATGGCCACTCCGTGAGTCCGGGCGTTCGCACGGATTCACGGAGTCTTCGCCGGATCGCCCCGCGGTTGTGGCGGCCGCATTTCCACCGTCGACCGGCGTCCGTGCACGGGTGTGGTATCGTGGCGCCCTTTCCACGAACACCAGCCGGACAGTGACCATGAGCCCACGCCGCGCCCGCATCGAGCGCAACACCAAGGAAACCCGTATCACCGTCAGCGTCAATCTGGACGGCTCGGGCGTCGGTGTCTTCAGCACCGGCCTGCCGTTTCTTGATCACATGCTTGACCAGGTCTGTCGTCATGGCCTGGTGGACATGGAAGTGAAGGCTGAGGGCGATCTCGAAATCGATGCCCACCACACCGTGGAGGACATCGGCATCACGCTGGGGCAGGCTCTGGCCGAGGCCTGGGGCGACAAGAAAGGCCTGCGCCGCTACGGTCACGCCTACGTGCCGCTGGATGAGGCACTCTCGCGTGTGGTGGTGGACCTTTCCGGACGGCCAGGACTCGAGTTCCATGTCGAGTTTCCGCGCGCGCGCGTCGGCGATTTCGACGTCGACCTGTTCCATGAATTTTTCCAGGGCCTGGTCAACCATGCCCGCATGACGCTGCACGCCGATATCCTGCGCGGACGCAATGCCCATCACATCATCGAGACGGTGTTCAAGGCTTTTGGTCGTGCGCTGCGCATGGCGTGCGAACACGATGCGCGCCAGGGAGATGCCATGCCTTCCACCAAGGGCAGCCTCTGAGTTTCAAGGTCGCGTCAGGATCGAGCTTGCATGCAACGTGTAGCGGTCGTTGATTACGGCGGAAGCAACTTGCGCTCCGTGGCCAAGGCCGTGGAAGCGGCCGCAGAGGGCGCACATGAAGTCATCGTGACGGATGACCACGCGTTGCTGCGCAGTGCCGACCGCGTAGTGTTTCCCGGCCAGGGCGCCATTGGGGATTGCATGCGTCGCCTGCGGGAGCACGATCTGGTGGGTGTGCTGCAGGAATGCCTGCGCACGCGACCGTTCTTCGGAATCTGTCTTGGGCTGCAGTCACTGATGCAGCACAGTGACGAGGACGGAGGCACTGACTGCCTTGGCGCTTTCGCCGGCCAGGTGCGCCGCTTTCGCGCCGATGCAGGGCCCGGCCCCGATGGCACGCCGCGCAAGATCCCGCACATGGGCTGGAACGAAGTGCACTGGGCACATGAGCATCCGGTGACGGTCGGCGTGCCGAGTGGCACCCGCTTCTACTTCGTGCACAGCTACTACGTCGTCCCCGACGATCCGGCCGTTACCCTCGGGCGTACGGCCTATATCGAAAACTTCACCTCGGCACTGGCAGCGGGCTCTGCGTTCGCCACCCAGTTCCATCCCGAGAAGAGCGCCGCGCCGGGACTCCAGCTGCTGCGCAATTTTCTCGCCTGGGACGGGCGGGCCTGAGCCTCGCTCAGGCGTTCGCCGCGACGAATTCCAA
>JBDLQR010000009.1:0-3956 GCA_039800485.1 Pseudomonadota bacterium | reverse complement strand
TCGCCTGGGTGCGTGCCCCGTCGGACTCCGCGCCCATGACCACCGAGACGAGGCGCATGCCGTCCCGCATCGCGGATGCCACCAGGCAGTAGCCGGCAGCTTCCGTATAACCGGTCTTCATGCCGTCCACGCTGGGATCACGCCCGAGCAGACCGTTGCGGTTGCGCTGCGTGATGCCGTTGTAGGTGTACTCGGGTTCGGAAAAGATCCTGTAGGTGTCCGGGAATTCCGCAACCAGCGCCCTCGCCAGACGCGCCATGTCGCGCGCGGTCGTGTAGGTTCCGGGATTCGGCAGGCCGGTGCTGTTGGCAAAGCTGCTGGACTTCATGCCGAGCCGCGCGGCGTGTTCGTTCATCACCGAGGCGAAGACTTCTTCCGTTCCCGAAAGATGCTCAGCCAATGCCACGCTGGCGTCGTTGCCCGACTGGATGATGTCCCCATGCAGGAGTTCCTCGACGGAAACCTGTTTGCCAACCTCGATGAACATCCGCGACCCCTCCTGTTTCCAGGCGTATTCGCTCACCACAGGCTGGTCGTCGAGTTTGATCAGGCTCTTGGCAAGACCATCCGCCACCGTATAGACGGTCATGATCTTGGTCAGGCTGGCCGGCTCGACCTGCGTGTCCGCATTCAACTCGGCAATGACTTCGCCGGTTGCAAAATCCATCAGCAGATAGGATTTGACCGGCAGTTCCGGTGCCGCCGGAATACCTTCGAAATCAACCGCCAATCCCGAGAGGGCGACGCTCATCAGCGCCAGGCCTGCCATCCACCGCACCATCAACACTCGCATGCTTGCCTCAGTCATTCACGAAATGATGCCCGGCAATGCCGAGATCCTGCAGCGTGGCGACCGTGCGGTCAGCGTGCTGCGCATCCCGGATCGGTCCGAGCTGTACCTTGTATACCTGAGCGCCCTCGGGTGGATCGATCAATATCCGCACCTCAGCGCCAAAAACCGGATTCAGTCGGGACTTGAGCCGCTCTGCATTCTCGAGTGTCCCGAAGGCACCTACCTGTACATACATCTTTGCCAGGGGCTCCTGCAGGACTTCAGCCGGTGTGCCCGCGTGGTCCGCCGGAGACTCGATGGCGCGCACTTCCACCCGGGCCGTGCCGGGCTTGACCACGTCCAGGGCCAGGGCTGCCGCATACGACAGATCGATGATGCGATCATCCTTGAATGGTCCCCGATCGTTCACCCGCAGGGTTGCCTTGCGGCCGTTCTCCAGATTGGTGACCTCGACCCAGGTGGGCAGCGGGAGCAGTTTGTGCGCTCCCGTCATCTGGTACATGTCGTAGGTTTCGCGTGTCGAGGTGAGCTTGCCGTGGAAGTCAGGCCCATACCAGGAAGCGATGCCTTGTTCGCGGTAGCCGCTGGCAGACTTCATCGGGTAGTAGCGCTTGCCCATGACGTCGTAGAACTCGGGGTTGCCGTAGCGCGCAAGGCCTTCGTTGCCAGGAGAGAGTGCAGGCCCTCCCCCACCCGCGGGCAGTGGAATGGTCTGGACCGGCGTGGGTTCCCGTTGAAGGAAGCCGCACGCAGTCAGGTTCGCGAGGGCACAAGCCAGGGCGAGCTGCGCCAGCAGTCGAACAGGATGGCGCGGCGTCAGAGTCAACGCGTTCCACCCGCCCTTGCATGCCGGATTTCCTCGGCGAGCTGGAACACCGCCAGCGCATATTTGGGGCTGCGGTTGTAGCGTGTGATGGCGTAGAAGTTCTGGAAGCCCAGCCAGTATTCGTTGGCCTGCGGTTGTTCATACGCCAGCAGCACCGCAGGCGACTCCGGTGCCGCGGTTCCGTCCGGCTTCACGCCAAGCGCAGCAAGTTCCGCCAAGGTCTGCTTCAGCTCTACCGTCTGGCTGACCGCGCCCGCATTGCCTGCAGATTCCAGTGCGCGGTAGGCGATGGGTTTGCCGGGTTCCCAGCCATGGACCTTGAGATAGTTCGCGACGCTGCCGATGGCGTCGCGCGGAGATCCCCAGATATCCCGCCGGCCGTCGCCGTCAAAGTCGACCGCATAGGCCCGAAAACTGCTCGGCATGAATTGGGGGATTCCCATGGCGCCTGCATACGAGCCCTTCAGTGCCGTGGGATCCACGCCCTCCTCGCGTGCCAGCAGGAGGAAGTTGCGCAGCTCTCCGCGGAAGAAGGGCGCGCGCGGCGGATAATGGAATGCCAGTGTGCCCAGTGAATCAAGCACCTTGTAGTTGCCGGCGTGATGCCCGTAGGCGGTCTCCACGCCGATGATGGAAACGATGATCTCCGGCGGGACACCGGATTGCAGTGAGGCTGCGGCCAACGCATCAGCATGGCTGGCCCAGAAACGGGTACCCCCCTGGATGCGCTGATCCGTGATGAAGATCGGTCGGTAGACATGCCACGGCTTGTACTCTGCCGGCTTCGAAATCGCCGCCAGCACGCTGTCCAGCCGGCTCGCCTTGCCGAGCAGGCCGCGCAAGGCGACGGGCTCGAAAGCATGCTCCTTGGACATCTCTGCGACGAAGCCATCGATCTCTGCAGGGTCGAGTCCGGCTGCCTGGCTGGCCGGCAGGGACAGGGCAAGACAGAGGGCAGAGAGGATGCGTGTGATCAAGGGACAGAACTCCTGGCAGAACAACAAGACTGTGGGGAGCCCCGGGGCCGCCCAAACCTCATCAAGAGTCTACAATAAAGCGTCGATGGGTTTGAATCGACATGAGAATTCCCAGACCCATCATCAGGGTCACCAGCGAAGTGCCACCATAGCTGACCAGCGGCAGCGGCACCCCGACGACGGGCAGCTGACCGATGACCATGCCCATGTTGACGAAGATGTAGAAAAAGAACGTGAGACTCAGGCTGGCCGCAATGATGCGGCCGAAGCCCTCTTGGGCGCTGGCCGCGATCTGTACGCCGCGCGCCAGGATCAGCGAGTAGGCAGCCAGCATCACAAGCACACCCAGCAGGCCGAACTCTTCGCAGTAGACCGCGAAGATGAAATCGGTGGCGCGTTCCGGCAGGAACTCCAGATGAGACTGTGTTCCGTTCAGCCAGCCCTTGCCGGACCAGCCTCCGGAGCCCACGGCAATCATGGACTGGATGATGTGATAACCGGTGCCGAGCGGATCCTGGGTGGGATCGAGCAGCGTCAGTACACGCTGGCGCTGGTAGCCGTGCATGGCATACCAGCCGATGGGCGCCAACGCAGCAACGGCACAGGCCGCGGCGGCCACCCAGCGCCACCCGAGACCGGCGAAGAACAAGACGAGCAGCCCGGGCACCATGATGAGAATCGCAGTCCCCAGATCCGGCTGCTCCATCACCAGGCCCGCCGGAATCAGAATGCCGACCAGCGCCACCGACACCACGGGCACGCTGGGGGGCAGAAGCTTGTCGTTGAGAAACCAGGCGACGGTCAGTGGCACGGCCAGTTTCATGATTTCCGAGGGCTGGAAACGGATGAAGCCAAGGTCCAGCCAGCGCTGCGAGCCGCGCCCCGTGCCGACCACGGCCACGGCCAGCAGCAGGACTACCCCTAGCAGATAGAACAACGGGGCCCAGCGCGCGAGCTGCGCCGGGCTGAACTGCGCGATCGCGCACATGGCGCCCAGCCCCAACAGCATGCGCAAGCCTTGGCGCAGAACGACCTCGGTCGATTCCCCGGAAGCGCTGTAGAGCACGAGCAAGCCCAACACGCAAAGCAGCAGCGTGCCGCCCAGCAAGGCGCCGTCGAGATGCAAACGTGCGAGCAAATCTCTTTCGCTAGCCGTTTGCATCACGCTGACCCAGGGTCGCGAAGTAATAGTCGAGCAGCTGCCGTGCGATGGGGGCGGCGGTCTTGCTGCCGCTTTCTCCGTTCTCGACGATGATGCCGAGTGCAATTTCCGGCTGACTGATGGGCGCGAAGGCGATGAACAGCGCATGGTCGCGCAAGTGCCTCGCTACATCCTCGTTCCGTACGGTCCTGTCCTGCG
>JBDLQR010000008.1:0-7693 GCA_039800485.1 Pseudomonadota bacterium | reverse complement strand
CTGCGCGCGCACAGAGCAATCGAGTCCATCACTCTCGATCGCGAGGTTGCTCACCTCAAGGATGAGTTGATGCCCCGCTATGCCTCGCTGATCTACAACGGTTATTGGTGGAGCCCCGAGCGCCTGATGCTGCAGGAGATGATCGATGCCTCCCAGAAGCGCGTGAACGGTGTGGTGCGGGTAAAGCTCTACAAGGGCAACGTGATCGTGGTCGGACGCCAGTCCGACACGGACAGCCTGTTCAGCACCCGGCTCGCCACGTTTGAGGATGATGCGGGCAGTTACGATCAGGCGGATGCCGCCGGATTCATTCGCCTCAATGCCCTGCGCATGCGGGTGGCGGCGCGCCGCACATAAGCTGCAGAGCGGGATTGGCGGACCACGCCCTCCCGCCCCGACCCTGCCTTCAGGTTCTTGGCCTGAGGTGGGGAAACAGCAAGACGTCGCGAATGGTCGGACTGTCCGTCAGCAGCATGACCAGCCGGTCGATACCGATTCCCTCGCCCGCCGTAGGTGGCAAGCCGTACTCCAGCGCGGTGATGTAATCCGCATCGTAGTGCATGGCTTCGTGATCGCCGCCTGCCTTGGCCGCGGCCTGGGCGTGAAAACGTTCGGCCTGGTCTTCGGGGTCGTTCAACTCGGAGAAGCCATTTGCAATCTCGCGTCCAGCCACGATGAGCTCGAAGCGATCGGTGACCTCCGGATCCTGATCGCTGCGCCGTGCGAGTGGCGAGACCTCCGCTGGATATTCCATGATGAAAGTCGGCGCGATCAGGCGTGACTCCACGGTCTTCTCGAAGATCTCGGTCTGGATGCGTCCCAGACCCATGCCGGGGTCCAGCGCAATTTCCATGCGGGTGGCAATTTCCCGCACCGTCTCCAGGTTCTCCAGCTCATGGCGGGCAATGCCCGGATTGAGAGCCAGGATGGACTCCTTCATCGTCATGCGCGCAAAGGGTGCACCAAAGTCCAGGTGATGGCCCTGATATTCGACTTCTGTACGACCCAGCACTCGCTCGCACAATTCCCGCAACATCTGCTCGGTCAGACTGATGAGATCGCGATAATCCGCATAAGCCGCATAGAATTCGAGCATCGTGAATTCAGGATTGTGGCGCGGCGACAGACCCTCGTTGCGGAAGTTGCGATTGATCTCGAAGACACGTTCCATTCCCCCCACCACCAGACGCTTGAGGTAGAGCTCAGGCGCGATGCGCAGATAGAGATCGATGCCGAGCGCGTTGTGATGCGTGATGAAAGGTCGGGCTGTGGCTCCTCCCGGTATCTGCTGCATCATCGGGGTTTCCACCTCGAGATAGCCCCGATCACCAAGGAAACGCCGGATGAAATCAATGGTCTGCGAACGGACCTGGAACACGCGCCGGGTCTCGTCATTGGTCATGAGATCGAGGTAACGCTGGCGGTAGCGGACTTCCTGGTCGGTCAGGCCGTGGAATTTCTCAGGCATCGGACGCAAGGACTTGGTGAGCAGGCGGATGCTCTCCACCTGCACCGAGAGTTCGCCCGCATTGGTGCGGAACACCACGCCCTCGGCGCCGATGATGTCGCCAAGGTCCCAATGCTTGAACGCCGCATAAGCCTCTTCACCGATGACATCCCGTTTGACGTAAAGCTGTACGGTGCCGGACATGTCCTTCAGATTGGCGAAAGCGGCCTTGCCCATGACCCGGCGGGTCATCATGCGCCCCGCCAGCACCACGCGCCGATTGGCTGTTACCAGTGCTTCGGCGTCGGTATGCGCATAGGCCTGGTGCAGGTCCCGGGTGAGCGTATCGCGCCGGAAGTCGTTGGGGTAAGCGTTCCCGGCGGCCCGGAGCGCAGCCAGCTTGCTACGCCGCTGTTCCAGGATCTGGGCTTCGGTGCTGGAGTCTGACGCATCACTCATGGTTGGCCTTCATGTTTTCTGGCGCGAGGGGAACGGACTACAGGCCCTGTTTGAGGCTGGCTTCCAGAAACGCATCGAGGCCGCCGTCGAGCACCGCCTGTGTGTTTCCTGTTTCGAGATTGGTGCGCAAATCCTTGATGCGCGACTGATCAAGCACGTAAGAGCGGATCTGGTGCCCCCAGCCGATATCCGACTTGGCATCCTCCAGGGCCTGCTTCTCTGCCGTGCGCTTCAGCATCTCCTGTTCATACAGTTTCGCGCGCAGCATCTTGAACGCGCGATCGCGATTCTTGTGCTGGGAGCGCTCGTTCTGACAGGACACTACCACCCCGGTTGGAATGTGCGTGATGCGGATCGCGGAGTCGGTCTTGTTGACATGCTGACCACCGGCACCGCTAGCGCGATAGGTATCGATGCGCAGATCTGCCGGATTGATGTCGATTTCGATGTCATCGTCGATTTCCGGGGACACGAACACCGCAGCGAAAGACGTATGGCGGCGGTTTCCGGAATCGAAGGGTGACTTGCGTACCAGACGGTGCACACCGGTCTCGGTACGCAGCCAACCGAAGGCGTAATCCCCGACGACATGCACGGTGGCGCTCTTGATGCCGGCAACTTCACCGGCGGAGCATTCAATCAGTTCGCACTTGAATCCGCGTGCCTCACCCCAGCGCAGGTACATCCGGAGGAGCATCTCCGCCCAGTCCTGCGCCTCGGTGCCGCCTGAGCCTGCCTGGATATCGAGGAACGCATTGTTCGCATCCATCTCCCCACTGAACATGCGCTGGAACTCAAGTGCTCCCAAGGCACGGTCAGCGTCGTCGAGGTCCTTCAGCACCGACTGTTCGGCATCCTCGTCGTTTTCCTCTGCCGCCAGTTCCAGCAACTCACGGGCATCGGCGAGGCGCCCATCGATGGCGCGCAGATTGCCCACGATACGCTCGAGCACCACACGCTCCTTGCCGAGCCCCTGCGCGCGGGCAGGATCGTCCCAGACATCAGAGGCCTCGAGTTCGCGTTCGACCTCGATCAGTCGATCTGCCTTGGTATCGTAGTCAAAGATACCCCCTAAGCGCCTCGAAGCGGCGCTGAAGATCTTTGATGCGCTGGAGCGTGCCTGTGAGTTCCATGGTATCCGACCGCAGAGAAGAGGCGCGATTGTAGCCGCTGGGCCGATCCTCGTCAGCAGGCCTTGTTCACGGTGACAGGGGCTCCGCGTGCTCGATGACCAGCTGCAGTTCCTCACTGCCCTGATAGTGGTTCACGGACAGGCGATACGCCGCGTGGATGAGGTTGGCCGATTCGGCCCAGACAGTCTGTGCAGCATTGAAGGCAATGGCGGGCAGCGTGCGTTTGCCGATGTCCAGTTGCAGCTTCATATGCTCCTGCCCCACGACCTTGCGCTGACGCACACGGAACACATCATCGAAAAGCGGTTCGGGAAAGGCTTGCCCCCAGGGGCCGGCCGCCGCGATGCGGTGCGCCAGATCGAGTGTGATGTCCTCCGGGGACAGAGGTCCATCAGACCACAGGCAGGGCATGAGCAAGGCGGGTTCCACCTGCTCCTCGAGGACTGCGGCAAAAGCCTTCGAGAAGCTGTCGAGATGCGCAAGCGGCAGGGAGAGGCCTGCGGCCATTGCATGCCCCCCGAAGCGCGTGAGCAGGGATGGATGGCGCGCCGCGACGGTATCCAGGACATCGCGGATATGGACGCCAGGGATGGAGCGGGCCGAGCCTTTCAGTTCTCCTTCACCGGCCAGGGCAAAAGCGATGACCGGACGATGATGGCGATCCTTCACGCGGCCCGCCACGATTCCGATGATGCCCTGGTGCCAGGCCGGATCGAAGATGCACAGACCGGCCGGCAGCGCGCCGTCTGCGCTGAAATCCTGCACCACCTGGTCCAGCGCCTGCTCCCGCGTTTCCTTCTCCAGCTCACGACGCGTCCGGTTCAGTGCATCGAGTTCGCGCGCCATCACCTCGCAGCGTCTGTCGTCATCACTCAACAGGCATTCGATTCCCAGGCCCATGTCGGACAGCCGACCGGCAGCATTGAGCCGCGGCCCGACGGCGAAACCGAGGTCACTCGCCTGCAGGCGTGAGGGATCGCGCCCACCCGCGCGGATCAGGGCCCGGATTCCCGCCTGCCCGCGTCCTGCGCGCAGGCGCGCCAGGCCCTGCGCCACCAGCCGCCTGTTGTTGGCATCGAGCGGTACCACATCGGCCACTGTGCCAAGTGCCACCAGGTCGAGGAACTCGGCCAGATTGGGCTCGGCAAGGCCCTGCCCGGAAAACCAGCCTTGTTCACGCAGGCGCGCGCGCAAGGCAAGCATCACGTAGAAGATCACGCCCACCCCGGCCAAGGCCTTGCTCGGGAAGGGATCCCCCGGCAGGTTGGGATTGACGATGGCGTGGGCGGCCGGCAGCGCCTGCCCGGGCAGATGGTGATCGGTGATCAGAACCTCAAGTCCCGCGGCACGCGCTGCGGCCACGCCTTCCAGGCTCGAGATACCGTTGTCGACCGTGATGAGGAGATCCGCGCCCTTGGCAAGCACCAGTTCCACGATGGGTGGCGTGAGGCCGTAGCCGAACTCGAAACGGTTGGGCACCACATAGTCCACATGGTGGGCGCCAAACGCGCGCAAGGCACGCATGCCGAGCGCGCAGCTGGTCGCGCCATCGGCATCAAAATCCGCGACAAAAACGATGCGTCTCTGGGCATGCAGCGCCTGCACCAGCAGTTCCACGGCGTCACTCATGCCGCCCAAGGTATCGCCACGCAAGAGATACCGCAGACCCGGGTCGAGATCCTCTGTTGCCAACACCCCGCGTGCGGCGAGGATGCGACGCAGTACCGGCGGGAGATCGCGCGGGAGATGTGAATCATCCGCCGGGGAACGGCGCTGGATTCTTCCGCTGCCCTGCGTGCCCATCGCGGGTATCACTCGAGATGGAAGCGTTGCGGCGCGCGCCAGAGCCGCAAGAGCTGAAGGCTGCCGAGGTGCAGGCGATGCGAACCACACAGAATGGTGAGGGTGCTGATTCGGTGCAGGAAGAGCGCACGCAGGATCATCGGCAGGTAGGTCTGCTCCAGTGTCTCGAGGCTGGTCGTTGGCAGATCCGGCGACAGCGCATCGCCACCCTCGCCGCACAGCATCACGGTATGCCCGCCCGCAAGCAGTGCTGCCGGCGTGGGTTGCGGATTGAAAGTCTGGCCGGTGGCCCGGGCGAGGCCCGCAAGCAAGGCATCATTACCCAGAAAATGTGTTGGCTGGCGGTTTGTGGCGAGTTCGACCGGCGCCCCGCCACCAAACCACCACACGGCATTGACAGGCAGCTCACCGCGCGCTGCCCGCGCCTCGTTCACGGGGTGCGCGTGCAGCACCATCTGGATGTCATTGAGATAACGGCGCCACTGCCGGTCTGCAGCGCCCTGGGGCATGAAGGGCGTGAGCGAGCGACCATGCAACCAGAGTCTCGACGGGGCCACGCCCGAGACGTCCGCGGGTTGGCGTACATACCACCGTGCAGGATCGCGGCCCCTGCGAAAACCGAGTTCCGGGAATTCGGTGTTCAGCGTCGCGAGCAGGCCCTCTGCCTCGTCGGGATCGAGGCGCACTCGCCCCTGGACCAGCACCTTGTTGGGATCCGCATGCAGATAGATCGGGTCGCTGCGCAGCCACGGCTGTGGGGAGTCCTCCGTCGGGAAATCAGCCAGCGCGGTCAGGCTGGCCAGACCGGCCGCCGGCGACAGGCCAAGTTCGGACAGCAGGGTGGATTCGAAGGGATCAGGCCGCGCGACCCGCCGCGCACGGCCGAGCAGGCTTGCGAGGCGCGGCAGCTCACGCGAGAGGTCGCGCAGATCCTGTCCGTCCAGCAGGGAGAGGGCGGGCAGCAGCAGGACAATGGCCGTCATGGCACGCAGTCCTGTATCTGAGGCAGTCCTGTATCAGAGATGGTCGAGAATCGCTTTTCTGACCGCTGTGTTGTCTGCAGGCACTTCAAGCACAGCGCGTTTGCTCTGCTTGATGGCGGTATCGGGATCCTTCAGGCCGTGGCCCGTGAGCGTGCAGGTGATGAGGCTGCCCTCACGAATCTTGCCGCGTTCGATGTCCCGCAGCAGACCGGCCACGGAAATGGCCGAGGCCGGCTCACAGAACACGCCCTCGGTCTCAGCCAGCAGTCGCTGGGCCTTGAGAATTTCTTCATCGGTGAGCGCATCGAACCAGCCGCCCGATTCGCGCACCGCGGCCCAGGCGAGATCCCAGGATTGCGGGTTGCCGATGCGGATGGCGGTGGCGATGGTCTCCGGCTCGGCGACCGGATGGCCGGCGATGAAAGGCGCCGAGCCGGCAGCCTGGTAGCCAACCATCACGGGACGCGCGTCAGTCACCGCAGGGAACGGAAAGGCGCAGGTATCCGTGCAATACGCGCATGCGGCGGTCTTCGGCTTGATGCCGGCATACTCGCTGAAACCGGTCCAGTAGGCGCTGATATTGCCTGCGTTGCCCACCGGGATGCAGTGGTAATCAGGTGCTCTGCCGAGGGCATCCACGATCTCGAAGGCCGCCGTCTTCTGGCCCTGCAGACGGTAGGGATTGATTGAATTGACGATGGCAACCGGCGCGGCATCGGCCATGTCTTTCACGATGCGCATGCCGTCGTCGAAGTTGCCCTTGATCTGGATGACCACCGAGCCCTGGATCATGGCCTGCGCGAGTTTGCCGAGCGCAATCTTGCCCTCGGGAATCAACACGAAGCAGCGGATGCCGGCGCGCGCTGCATACGCCGCCGCGGAGGCCGAGGTATTGCCGGTGGACGCACAGATGATGGCCCGCGTGCCCTCGGCGACGGCCTGGGTGACCGCCATGGTCATGCCGCGGTCCTTGAAGGACCCGGTAGGATTGAGGCCCTCGAACTTCGCGAAGATCTGCACCCCACGACCAATCGCGCGGGCGATGTTGTCGAGCGGGATGAGCGGCGTGTCACCCTCGGTCAGGCTGATGATGCGGGTATCGGGCCCAACCGGCAGACGGTTGCGGTAGCGTTCGATCAGGCCACGGTAAAGGCCTGGGTACAGGGATCCGCTCATGAGAAAGGTTCCATCCGGATTCTGACGACCGGCGCCTTCAGCGCCGGCAGTTTTTGCATGCGCGCGATGGCTTCGTTCATCGCCTCTTCGCGCACGGCATGGGTGAGGATCACGACCGGCACTCCCTGCGCCGCGTGCTCGGGCTCGAGCTGGATGATCGCTTCGATGCTGATGCCGCGATCGGCAAGAATGCGCGTCACGTCCGCCAGCACGCCAGGCTCATCCGCAGCCTGCAGGCGCAGATAACAGGCGGTTTCGGTCTCGGCGATATCCAGCACGCGCGTCTCCCCCAGCGTCTCCGGCTGGAATGCCAGGTGGGGAACCCGGTTTCCGGGATCGGTGGTCAATGCGCGCACCACGTCCACGAGATCCGCCACCACGGAGGAGGCAGTGGGCTCGGCGCCCGCACCGGCACCGGACAGCAGCACCGGACCGGCGGCATCACCTCGCACCAGCACCGCGTTCATGACGCCATTGACCTGGGCGATGGGCTGACGTGCGGGAATGAGTGTGGGGTGCACCCGAATCTCCACGCCCTGGGCACTCTGGCGTGCGATGCCGAGGTGCTTGATCCGATAGCCCATGCGCTCGGCGTACTTCACGTCCTCACCGGTGACGTGGCGGATGCCTTCCACGTAGACCCGGTTGAACTGCAGCGGGATCCCGAACGCCAATGACGCGAGGATGGTGAG
>JBDLQR010000007.1:0-4241 GCA_039800485.1 Pseudomonadota bacterium | reverse complement strand
ACCGTGGTCAGGCGATGCTGAGGGCGTCTTCCGTCCGGAGTACTCGCATGCCGCTCTCCGCCGTTTTTTGTGTACTGCTGACCGTATTTCTGCCGCTGGCGGCTGCCGCGGAGGACGCCTTCAATCCCCCGCCGCCTGTAATCGGCTATCGCCTCACCTTTGAAGGCCGCATCATGGGCCTCGACTGTACGGACTGGACGCTCTCGGAGATCACCCCGGAAGGCAATCTGCTCTCACGCTGCGGCGATTACGTCATGGAGAATGCCAAAGCCCACCACTACAACGTGGTGCGCGTGACGCGCACCGATGGCCAGGTAGTGGCCGAGTTCCTGCCCTATGCGCCGGCCATCCAGTTTCCGCTCAAGACCGGCGCACGCTGGTCCGGGGATTACAGCTTCTACACCATGGAGCTGAACGAGCCCATGAAGGCCAAAGGGGAATGTCGCGTCGAGGCGCTGGAACCAGTCAAGGTGCCGGCCGGTGAAGTGTCCGCCTATCGCATCGAATGCACCGATCACCTGGGGCTGGGCAGCCGCCGCCTGCGCACCCAATCCACCCGTTGGTATGCGCCGGAGCTTGCGGCCTTTGTGAAAGGCACCAACGTGCAGGACCCGGGGCGCTGGAATTTCGCGCTGACCGGAGTGGGCCTGGGCGACACAGTGGGCCCTCTGGCAAGCGCGGCTGCGGCAGCTGAAGAGCCAGTAGTGCCCCCGGAAGTGTCGGCTATGCCGAGCGGCGGAAACCTGAACGAAGTGGCACCTGTCCTCGACTTTGACGATTACTGAACTTTGCGGGAACGCGGCAGCAAGCCGGTCAATTCGCCCTCGGTGAGGTTGCGCCAGCGCCCGTAGCGCAAGTGTCCGAGGCGCACATTGCCGATGCGGATGCGGCAGAGCTGGCGCACGTGATAACCGAAAGCCTCGCACATGAGGCGAATCTGCCGGTTGAGTCCCTCCGTGAGAATGATCCGGAAGGTTGTCTTGTCCACCTTGTAAAGCCGGCACGGCCGTGTGGTGGTGCGATGAATGCGTACACCACTCGCCATCCCGCGCAGGAATTCCCCCGTGATGGGTTTATCCACCACCACCAGGTATTCCTTCTCGCATTTGTTCTCGGCGCGCAGGATCTCGTTGACGATGTCGCCGTCGTTGGTCAGCAGGATGAGGCCCTCTGAGTTCTTGTCCAGGCGGCCGATCGGGAAGATGCGACTCGGGTGATCAACAAAGTCGACGATGTTGCCCTCCACGCTGGACTCCGTGGTGCACGTGATGCCGGTCGGCTTGTTGAGTGCAATGTAGACTTTCTGCGGCCGTCCACCTCGCGTAGGTGGGCGTACGACCTCACCGTTCACCGCAACCACATCCGTCTCTTCGACCTGCGCGCCCATCTCGGCCATGCGACCGTTCACGGTCACGCGCCCGTCATGGATCAGCTGATCTGCCTCGCGCCGGGAACAGAAGCCGGTTTCACCGAGATATTTGTTGAGCCGCATCATCGGTCAGGTCTCCGGGCCAAGCGGGGTGTGGGGGCGGATATTACAGGCTGCAGCCACGGTGGCGGACCTACCCTTCCCAAGCCAGACGGGCTTGCGTACCCTCGCCTCTCGCCCCTCAGATGCCAACGGAGCCCGAATCGTGGACAACACCGTCCGTCGTCACAAGTACCTGTTGACCGAAGATCAGATGCCAACCACCTGGTACAACCTGGTGGCCGACCTGCCCACGCCTCCCCCCCCGCCCCTGCACCCCGGGACGCGCGAACCCGTAGGGCCGGAAGATCTGGCGCCACTCTTTCCCATGGCGCTCATCGAACAGGAAGTCTCCACGCAGCGCTACATCGATATACCGGGCGGAGTGCTGGACGTGTACCGCCTGTGGCGGCCCTCGCCACTCTACCGGGCACATAATCTCGAGCGTGCGCTGGGTACGCCGGCGCGCATCTACTACAAGTATGAGGGCGTGTCTCCAGCCGGTTCGCACAAGACCAACACTTCGGTGCCGCAGGCCTGGTACAACAAGCTCGAGGGCACCACACGGCTCACCACGGAAACCGGTGCCGGCCAATGGGGCACGGCGCTGTCCTTTGCTTGCGCGCTGTATGACCTGGAGTGCGAGGTGTGGCAGGTGGGCGCCTCCTACGACTCCAAGCCCTACCGGCGCCTGATGATCGAAACCTTCGGTGCCAAGGTGCATCGCTCGCCCTCTGCGCTGACCGCCATCGGGCGTAAGCTCGCGGAGGATCCGAAGAATCTTTCCGGATCACTCGGCATCGCCATCTCGGAAGCGGTGGAAGTGGCAGCGCAGGATGAGAAGACCCGTTATGCGCTCGGCTCCGTGCTGAACCATGTACTGCTGCATCAAACAATCATCGGCGAAGAGGCGCTGTTGCAGATGGCGATGGCCGGCGATACGCCCACCCACATCATCGGCTGCACCGGCGGTGGTTCCAATTTCGCAGGGCTCTCCTTCCCCTTCCTGCGCGAGAAGCTCGCGGGTCGCATTGCCCCCCGTATCATCGCGGCGGAGCCTGTGTCCTGCCCCACGCTCACCCGCGGGGTCTATGCCTACGATTATGGTGATACCGCCGGCATGACACCCTTGATGAAGATGCACACCCTGGGGCATGACTTCATTCCGGCGCCCATTCATTCCGGTGGACTGCGCTATCACGGCATGGCGCCACTCATCTCGCATGTCTACGACCAGGGCATGATGGAAGCCTTGGCCGTGCCGCAGACCGAGTGCTTCGCGGCCGCCGTTCGCTTTGCGCGCACCGAAGGCATCGTGCCGGCGCCAGAACCCACGCATGCGCTTGCGCTCGCCATTCGCGAGGCTCTGAAGGCGAAGGAAACGGGCGAAGAGATCGTCATCCTCACCGCTCTGTGCGGGCACGGCCATTTCGACCTCGCCGCCTACGATGCCTACCTCGGCGGCCGCATGGTGGATGAGAACTTCGACGATGCACGGTTGAATGAATCCCTGCAGGGGATCCCTGCGCTCCAGTCGTGAAACATCGCTTCAAAGCAGGGAGAACCCAGCCATGAAAGTCGCCTCCACGGGCCTCGTTTACGTGAAAGCCACCCGCTTTCTCCAGCCTTCAAGCGTGATGGTGGATGAAGATGGCATCCGTCATGACCGGATGTTCGCGCTGCTGGAGGCAGACGGAAAATTCGTGAACTCCGATCAGCATCGCACCTTCATGCCCCTGCGCTTTGATTACGACGCCGCAAACGAACGGCTGAGCCTTGAACTGCCGGGCGGCGAACGGGTGGATGGGCCTGCCGCCGGCGATGG
This sequence comes from Pseudomonadota bacterium, assembly GCA_039800485.1. Classification (GTDB taxonomy): domain Bacteria; phylum Pseudomonadota; class Gammaproteobacteria; genus CAIKBL01. Next base: position 948 of record JBDLQR010000007.1, on the reverse strand, counting down.
CGTGCCCCTTCAGGTGGATCACTTCGGCTTGCGCGAGATTGGCCTGCAGAAAGTGGCGGGGCCCTGGCAGCAGGCCCTGAGTGATTTTGCCGGACGACCGATTTCACTTGTGCGCTGTCTCTCGCGTCTGCGCGCCATCGATGTCTTTCCGGTTACGGTGGTCACTACGGGCGCGCTTGCCCGGCTCGCGCGGGAAGTGGGCGAGCCGGTGGATCCTGCGCGCTTTCGTGCCGGGTTCATCATCGAGGCGAACGAGGAACACGCAGAGGATGGTTGGGACGGCAAGCACCTGCGGCTTGGCGAGGTGCTGCTGCGGATACGCACCTCGGTACCGCGTTGCGCAGTCACCGGCTTCAATCCCGGTTCCGGCGCACGGGATCAGGATGTGATGCGCGCACTCATCCGCTACCGGGACAAGGTCACCCTGCCGGATAACCTGATGCCGAGCTATTCCACGCCGGGCTTTGCGAGCTATGCCGAGGTGCTGGAGCCTGGCCGGGTCGCAGTGGGCGACCCGGTGTCTTTGGCACCCTGATTCCTGAGGAGAACACGCATGACCCAGATGATGAAGGCCGCGATTTTCGTGGAGCCCGGGCGGATCGAGATTGCCGACAAACCTGTTCCCTCCGTTGGCCCCAATGACGCCCTCGTGCGCATCACCACCACCACCATCTGTGGCACCGATGTGCATATCCTCAAGGGCGAATACCCTGTGGCGAAGGGTCTCACCGTGGGTCACGAACCGGTCGGCATCATCGAGAAGCTCGGCAGCGCGGTCACCGGCTACCACGAAGGGCAGCGTGTGATTGCGGGGGCGATCTGCCCCAACTTCAACTCCTATGCCGCACAGGACGGAGCCCCTTCACAGGACGGCAGCTATCTCATCGCCCAGGGTCTGTGCGGACATCACGGCTACAAGGCGACTGCCGGCTGGCGCTTTGGCAACCT
>JBDLQR010000006.1:0-12963 GCA_039800485.1 Pseudomonadota bacterium | reverse complement strand
ATCGAGCGCTACTATGGAATCTGCATGGTGGTGCTCAATTTGCTGATTCTGATGTGCGCCTCGTATGCCTATCGTTCGCTGGTCGCCGGTATTCTCCTGCTTATTCCGGTCAATATCGCCCACGAGGTGATGACAGCCGCCATGCACCTGCTGGGCGTGGGGCTGGATGTGAACTCACTCATCGTGGCGGCCATTGGCGTGGGGGTGGGTATCGACTACGGCATCTATCTGCTGTCACGCATCTGCGAGGAGCACCATGCCCATGGAGGCGACTGGGGCGGGGCCATCACCGAGGCCTTGCGCACTACGGGCAAGGCCATCATGTTCACGGCCACGATCATGGCCATCGGCATAGCGCCCTGGTATTTCATGTCGGATCTCAAGTTCGTGGCGGACATGGGCTTGCTGCTGATTGTGATCATGGCGATCAACATGGTCACGGCACTGATTGGCGTGCCACTGCTGGTATGGCTGGTGAAGCCGAAGTTCGTGGCCCGCCGCGATCTGCTGGTGGGTGAGAGCGTGGACTTGAGCCAGTTCATGTCGCCTGCAGCACAGGCGGAGGGGCGTTAGTCGCGACAAGGTTCAGGCCCGGGTTCATCACCCGGGCCGGGGTGCAGCGAAGGCAGCATCCCGATGCTGCCCGGTTGAGGTCAACCGATAGCGCCTGAAGCCTTGAGGTTCTCTATTTCCGCACCGGAAAAACCAAAGTCCGCCAGCACCTCGGCGGTATGCTCACCCGGCAAGGGCGGAGGCAGGTCCAGCGTGGCGGCCGTGCGGCTGAAGCGCGGCGTCGGCGCCACCTGCTCGAGGCCGTTGTGTGTCACAAATGCCTGCCGTGCGCGGTTGTGCGGGTGCTGCATGGCCTCAGTCGTGCTCAGCACCGGCGTCGCGCAGGCATCTTCGTGTTCCAGAATTGCGGTCCATTCGTCGCGCGTCTTCGTCTTGAACACTTCTGCAAAGCGGGCTTTCCATGCCGGCCACCGGGTCTTGTCGTGCTGGGGTTCGAACTCTGCCGGGTCGAGTCCCATGAGCGTCAGCAGCTTCACGTAGAACACCTTCTCGATTGCGCCTATGGCGATATAGCCACCATCACGGGTCTCGTAGGTGTCATAGAAGTGGGCGCCGCCATCCAGCACATTATCGCCGCGCTGTTCGGTCCAGCTGCCGGTTGGACGGAAACTGAAGAACATGTTGGCGAGCATGGCAGCTCCTTCGGTCATGGCGGTATCCACCACCTGGCCGCGGCCCGATTGGCGTGCTTCGAGGATGCCGCACACCATGCCAAACGCGAGGAACATGCCGCCGCCGCCGAAGTCCCCCACCAGATTCAGCGGTGGCACAGGTTTGCGATCACGTTCACCAATCGTGCTGAGTACGCCCGAGAGCGAGATGTAGTTGATGTCGTGACCAGCAACGCTCGACATGGGACCGTTCTGGCCATAGCCGGTCATGCGGCCATAGATCAGGCGCGGGTTGCGGGCATGGCAGACATCGGGCCCAAGGCCGAGGCGCTCGGTCACGCCGGGACGAAAGCCTTCGATCAGTCCGTCAGCCTGCTCGACCAGACGCAAGACCACTTCACGGCCTGCCTCGGACTTGAGATCCACCGCCACCGAGCGCCGGCCACGGTTCATGATGTTCATGCGGGGGGGCAGCGCGACGCCCAGATCGGCGGCCTGCGTGCGGTCCACGCGGATGATGGTCGCGCCCATGTCAGCCAGCAGCATGGCTGCAAAAGGGCCCGGCCCGATTCCCGCAAGTTCAACGATTCTGACGCCGGCCAGTGGTCCCATGCTCTCTCTCCCGCTGCTCAAGGTTGACGAAAAAAGTCCCGGACTGCGCCGGTCACGCTAAACCACCTGCGTTCATCCCGCCAGACCCTGCGGCGGGCACTCATCAGCCTGCGTGGCGCAAATGTACCTCGACCAGGGAGAAGTCATCCTCAAAAGGCCCCGGCGTGCCCTTCATCTCGCGCATGCGGATGAGGATCTGCTCGGCATCGTTCACAGCCATGTTCTGGTAATCGAGTAGCGCATTGGCAAAATCAAGACAGGAGAGTTCGCCCTTTTCCGGCATGTCGAACTCGTAAACGCCGTCACTGAACACGAAAAGTTTGGCCCAGGCGCCCACGGCCTGCACGCTTTCCTCGAACTCCGCGCCCGGAATCCAGCCAATCGAGAAGTTGGGTGTGGAGAGAAGATGCTGGGTCAAACGGTCCGGATCATCACCCGTGAAGAGCACTGCCGGCGGATGTCCAGCGCTTGCGAAGGTCAGTTCACCCTTGCTGCGATCGTAAACGCCATACCAGAGGGTGAAATACTTGTTGTCGTGATCTTCCATCGGGTAGGCATCGTTCAATGCCGTGAGCACGCTGGAGGGGCGCATGAAATCGGCATTCAGAGAGCGTGTGCGCAGCGCATTCATGGCGGAAATCGAGAGCAGCGCCGCACCTACGCCATGGCCGCATACGTCGAGCAGGTAGATGGCGAAGTGATCTGGATCGAGCCAGTTGTAACCAAAGGCATCACCGCCCAGGGAAGTGGAGGGGATGTACTGCCAGCTTGTGCTGATCTCACCCGTCAAGGGGGGCGGCAGCAGCGCGCGCACGTACTCTTCGGCTTCCCGCAGCTCCGCCGCGAGCAGTTGCTGGCTCTTCCAGAGCGCCTGCCAGGCAGCGTTACGTTCCAGCAGACTGATGTAGCCGCGGGCGTGATGGCGCAGACGGGCGATCATCTCGATGGGATCCGGCAGCTTGACCAGATAGTCGTTCGCGCCCTCGGCGAAAGATGCTGCCTTGGTCTTCGGCTCTTCGCGGGAGGACAGCACCACCACCGGCACCAGCTTCAGCTCTTCATCCTCGCGGTATTGCTTGACCAGGGTGAGCCCATCGGTGCCCGGCATCACCAGATCCTGCAGGATCACATGCGGTTTGACTTCGCGTGCCTTGTCGAGCGCCTTCGAGGCATCGGTGCAGTAATGCAGGCGGATGTCCGGCGCTTCTTCCAGCATCTTGCGGACTGCGGCGACCACGATGGCCTGGTCATCCACCAGCAGGACCTCGACGCGGCTCTCTTCTGTCTGGCTTTCCGGTATTACCGGTGTTTCCTGTTGCATGCGGGGATTCCTGGGTGTCGAAGAAGAAATGTGATCAGGGCGCGATGCAGGCTTCGCGCAGCGCCTCGGCGACGGCGTCGAGCGGCAGTATTCTCTCGGCTGCACCAAGTTCGATGGCTGCGCGAGGCATGCCGAACACCAGCGAGGTGTTCTCGTCCTGGGCGATGGTGTGGAAACCGGCACGTTTCATCGCAAGCAGCCCGCGGGCGCCGTCGCGTCCCATGCCGGTGAGCAGCACACCCAAGGCGCGGCCACCCCAGTAGCGGGCGATGGATTCAAAGAACACATCCACCGACGGCCGGAAAGGTTCGCTGGCCGGCTCGACACTGTAATCGAGCGCGCCGTCCGGGCGGACCACCAGATGATCATTGGTGGCAGCCAGCAGGATGGTGCCCGCGCGGGGGCGGTCGCCAGGCGTGGCGAGGGCGACCGGTAGCGGGGTGATACTCGCCAGCCAATCTCGCAGGCCCGGCGCAAAGGCGCTGTCCACATGCTGTACTACGACCAGTGAGCCCCGGAAATCCTGCGGTAGCTGCGCAAAGATGTCGGCCAGGGCGCGCGGTCCGCCGGTCGAGCAGCCGATGGCGATCAGAAGTTCGGCCGGCATGGTCCGCACCGCGGGCGCCGTGCTTGCGTGCTTGTTCAGCAGGCGGGCCAGCATGCGTATCTTGGTGGGAAGGGGATCGCTGTCTGCCACACGACCATCGCGTCCGGGCACCGGCATGTTGACCGCATCCAGCGCACCAAACCCCATGGCTTCGTACACCAGCGAGAGGTTGCCGGCGACGGTAGCGGTGACTACCAGAATCGCGCAGGGCGTGCGGGCCATGATCTGGCGCGTGGCTTCCACACCATTCATCACCGGCATGAGCAGATCCATCAGCACGATGTCGGGTGTGTCTTCCCGGCAACGCGCCACGGCCTGTGCGCCATCCGCCGCAGTCCAGGCCAGTTGGCATTCGGACATGCCGGCAAGTGTGCGCTTGAGTACCTCGGTCGCCAGCGGGAGGTCGTTCACCACCCCGACGCGGAGCAGCTCAGGCGGCACCGATCAGATCCTCTACCACCCGCACCAGGGTCTCGTCCTGGAAGCTGCTCTTGGCGAGGTAATAGTCCGCACCGGCCTCGAGTCCCAGGGCATGGTCTTCAGGACGATCCTTGTAACTCACGATCACCACAGGTGTGCTTGCAAGGCGTGCATCACCCTTGATGAGTCCTACCAGCTGGATGCCGTTCATGCGCGGCATGTCCACATCGGAAACCACGAGGTCGTAGTGGCCGGCTCGCACGGCGTTCCAGCCATCCATGCCGTTGACGGCTACATCCACCCGATAGCCGCGGCTTTCAAGCAGACGCCGTTCCAGTTCACGCACAGTCAGTGAATCATCCACCACCAGAATGCGCTTGCGCGTATCGGCGGCTTCCGCGCCGGTGGCCCCCACTGCGCGCACTGCCCGGTCATGACTGATCACGGCATCCGCGGAGCGCACGAGGTCATCGATGTCGAAGATCAGGAGCGGCGAGCCATCCTCCATCACGGACGCTGCGGAAATGTTCCGGATCTTGCCCAGGCGACGATCGAGCGGATGTACCACGATCGTCCGTTCGCCCAGGAAATCATCGACTACCACGCCATAGCGGCCATCGCGATCGCTCACGAAGACCACCGCGATCTCTTCCGAGCCGTCCGCTGCGGCACGTCCCATCAGCTGACGTGCGGACACCAGCCCGACGTTCTCGCCGTTGTGGATGATGAAACTCCGGTTGTCGAGCACCTGGATCTCGTGTCTCGGGATCCTGAGGGACTGGTCGAGACGCGCCAGCGGAAAGGCATAGGGTTCACCGTCGATTTGCACGAGCAGGGCGCGCAGCACCGAGCGTGTGACCGGCAGTTGCAGCTGGAAACTGGTGCCCTTGCCCATCTCGCTGTCGACACGAATGGTGCCCGAGACTTCCTGCACCGTACTCAGCACCACATCCAGGCCCACACCGCGACCCGAAACCTCGGTCACGGCGGCAGCGGTGGAAAAACCGGGCAGGAACAGAAAGTCATAGAGTTCAGCGGTGGACAGCACAGCCGCAGTGTCCGCATCCGACAAACCCCGTTCCACGATGCGCTTGCGCAGGGACTCCGGATTGATGCCCCGCCCATCGTCTTGCACGGTCAAGGCCAGCATGCCTGCGCGGTGTGAGGCGGTGACCGTAACGGTGGCTTCCTCCGGTTTGCCCTGTGCGAGGCGATCGGCTGGCAGCTCAAGCCCATGGTCGAGTGCGTTGCGCACGATATGCGTGAGAGGCGCCTTGAGCTTGTCCAGGATGTCGCGATCAACGCGCGTATCCTTGCCGCGAATCTGGAAACGCACCTTCTTGCCCAGTTGCCGCGCCAGATCGCGCACCATGCGGGAGAGATCGGCCACACCCTCCTCGAAAGGCCGCATGCGACTCATCAGCACTTCGCGGAACAGGCGTTCCGCGTTGTCGTCCATGCGCTGCGCAGCGAGTTCCAGACTGTGCAGGTTGCGGGTGAATTCAGCCCGCAGTCGTTTGGCGGTGTCGCGTGCGCGGTTCGCCTCGATGAGCATCCCTGCGGGCACATCCGCCGGCAGGCTCGCCAGCCAGCGATCGATTCCGCTCAGCAAGTCGCGCTGGATGCTGCGCAGATCCTGGAAGCGATCCACCAGCGGTGCCAGATTGTGGGCTTCCACCAGGCATTCGCCGGCGAGACCCACCACGCGACTGAGGTTCTCCGCGCTGACGCGCAGGAAACGCTCGCCCTCCGCAGCGCGCGCGCCATCGGCTGCGGGGGCAGGTGAGGCGGGCGCACTTTCCGATGGTGACACGCTGGCTGGAGTGGCGGGCTTCTCGTCCACTGCGGCCGGGGCTGTGGGCGCCGCTGCGGCCGCAACTGGCACTTCCGGCGTGTGTGCCTCCGGCTTAAGCACAGGCTCCGCTGGCGCGACATCTGGCAGATTGGACGGGGCGGGCGCAGCAGCAGCATCAACACCCTGGCCAAAGGCAGGATCACGCAGCTTCTCCACCTGCGCGGCGGTATTCGCAAGCGCCTCTACATTTGCATCCACCCAGACGGGGATGTCGTCCTCGGCCTGGGCTGCGACCTGCGCAAAATGATCCGCTCCCGCAAGCAGCACATCCACATGCGCCGCAGTGAGCGTGAGCCGGCCTTCCTGCACGGCAACGAAGATGTCCTCCATCACGTGGGCAAGCCCCACCAGCGGATCGAATTGCAGGATGCGTGCTGCGCCCTTGATGGAATGCGCGGCACGCATCAGTTCGTCAATCTCGCCCGCACTCGGCGGCCCCTGGTCGAGTGCAAGCAGCCCGGTGCCGAGCACTGCCGCCTGGGACTCCAGTTCCATCTTGAAAAGGTCAAGCATGCACGGTGTCTCCCTGGCGCCTAGCGGAACACGCGCGTTGCGAGTTCGCTGAAGAGCTTGGCTGGATCGATGAGACCGGCCGGCCCACGCTCGGTGGCGATCACGCCTTCCACATGGCGGTTCTCCGCCCGCGCCACCGTCACCGGCACTGCCCCGATGTCCCCGGGGGCCAGCGCGAGAATGCCCGCCACCTCGTCCACCGGGCAGGCAAAGGTCTCACCCTGACGGCTCAGCACCAGCGTGCGCGAGATCACGGCGCGCTGGGCCGCGTCCGCGGCAGTGCCGGCGGGGGGTGCCGCCTCCAGGCCCATCAGTTTTTGCAGGGAGACGGCGATCTCCAAGGTCCCGCGCACATTCACCAGACCTTCGACCGCAGGTTCAGGATGATGCGGCAAGGAGTGTCCCGGACGCTGGGACACGACTTCCCGAATCACCGGGGTGTCGATGGCGAGCCATTCCTCGCCAATCCGGAACACGAGCACGGCGCGTGTTCCCAACGTCGCAGGTGCGGGATCCGCCGCCATGCTCTCGGCCAGCGACTCCTGGTAGCCAACAGGGGGCGGGCGATCGAGGAGGCGTCTTCCAGCCTGTGCGTGCACGGGACAATTCCGGCAGTGCACGTACTGTGCGAGCTCTGGGCATGTCCCATCACCGTGCACACCAATGCTTCGCCAGCAGGCTGTCTCGGCGTTGGATACCACACTCATTGGCCAGCCTCCGCTCCGGCACGCGCTGCGCGCTCACGCAGCAGGCGCGCGCGGTCAGTGTGCCCGGCCAGCGTCTCCAGTCTCGCCATGGCGAGCAGGGCCACCTCATTGACGGGATCCAGATAGAGCACCTTGCCGAGGCTCACGGAAGCCTCCCGCGCCTCGCCCAAGGCTGTTTCTGCCATGCCCTTCAACAGCCAGGCGCGCGTATTGGCCCGGTCACGCATCAACACACGTTCCACCCGCAGCAAGGCCTCGCGATAGTGCCCGGTGTCTGCAAGTTCGGAGGCCTGTGCAAGTTCATCAAGGGGGGGCGCAGTGCTGCTTCGCACGGGTGTCTGCGCAGCAGGGTAAGCGGGATTGCGGGGCGCATCGCGCGTTTTTGGATCAGCTGCTGGGGCTGGCTTGCGCGGCGATTCCACCGCGCGATGGCTGAATGCGAATGCATTGAGAGGCCCGACGCACCGGAAATTGCCGGACATCAGTACCGCTTCTGCGTGCCCTGTGAACAGCACGCCGTCATCCACCAGCAGCGCGGCCAGGCGATCGAGCATCCGGCTGCGTGCCTCCTGGCCAAAGTAGATGAGCACGTTGCGGCAGCAGATCAGATGCGCCGGTGCCAGTCCTTCCACCCAGCGGGGATCCATGAGATTGGCCCGTTCGAAGCGCACGGAGTGTCGCAGCTCCTCCCGGACCCGGAATCCGCCCGCGACCGGCTCACACCAGCGATCACGCCACGACTCCGCCAGCGGGGAGCGGAAGGCGCGTGCGGCGTAGACACCTGTGCGGGCCTTGTCGAGTGCGGTTTCACTGAGATCGAACGCCTCGATGACAAAGTCATGGGCGCCGAGCCCTGCCTCGCGCAGGGCCATCGCGAGCGACCAGGCTTCCTCGCCCGTGGCGCAGGCGAGGCACAGAACCCGCAGCCGCGGCGCCTCCGCCCAGCGCGTCCGTCGCCACCCGTGTGCCTCACTCACCAGAAATTCGAAGGGCCCGCCATCACGCAGGAACCAGGTTTCGTGCACTGCCACGGCTTCCACGAAGGCCTGCAACGCCACCGGGGATTCCCCCAGAGTCGCCGCATAAGCCGAGGCCGCAAGCCCCGCTTCCGCAGCCATCCGGTGCAAGATGGCATCAACGGTCGCACTGCCCAGCAGGCTGGTTTCAAGACCGAACCGCGCCCGCAGCAGCGCTTCCACCGCAGGCGCGCTCATGCGGGCGAATCCAGGGAGTCGATGGCCGCCGCAAGTTCCGGCGTAAGCAGATGCGGAATGAACAAACGCTGGACCGTGATGCCGCCACTCGTCTGCAACGGACCGAGCCAGGGTGAATCGCGCAAGCTTACGCCGGGTGGAGACCATGCCGCCGGATCGAGTGACAGTGCATCCGTCACCTTTTCGCACAGCAGGCCGAGCGCTACATCTGGAACCTGGGTATGACACAGCAGGATCCGTGTGCCGAGTGCGGGCTGTGCATGCTCCCCGCTCAAGAGCAGGTGGGCGTCCAGCACGGGGGTCCAGCGACCACGGTAATTGAACACCCCGAGCAAGCCCGCGGGCCCTCCTGGCATCGAGCGCAGGAGCGGGCGGGGCAGCACCCCGTAGAGGTCAGCCGAGGCGACCGCGTAGGCTTCCTGCCCGACCCAGAACGGGATCACCAGCATGGTGTGGAAACCTTCGGCTCAGTCCGGGGCACCGGAACCGCCGGCCTGCATGGTTTGCAGGGCGCTCGCGAGCTGCACGGCCAGGCGCGCGAGTTCACGCAGGCGTTCGGCAGCACGCTCATCCTCCGTCCCCAGCGCACGTGCGCTCACACGCAGCGCCTGGGCGGTGCTCTGGCAGTCGCGCAGCGCACGCGTGATGCGTTCATCCTCCTGGCTTGACCCCGTGTGCCCGGCTTGCGCGGCGCCCATTGATTTGCGCACGACGGTCACTCCACCGTGCACCTCGGACTGGAAGCGTTCCACGCTCATCACGCCTTCACTCACCACCTCGCGGGCGCGTGCCACGTGTCTGGCGATGCCGAGACTGGTGGCAGAGGTGTGATCTGCGAGGCGCCGGATCTCCTGCGCGATGGCAACGAACCCGTGGCCGCGATCGCCCGCCTTCTCTGATTCGATGGCGGCATTCAACGAGAGCAGGTTGATGCGTTCGGAAACCTTGTCGAGCGCAGCCACGGCCTGGGCGATTTCATCCGTGCGTTCATGCAAGCGCGTGAACTTCTCGCCGAGTCCGCCTGCAGCTGCATCGAGCGCCAGCAGCGCGGGTTCAATCTCTGGCAGCGATGAGGCCGCGGACTCCGCTACTTCCGGCGGTGACGCGTCCGCCTCGAGAACCAGGGCGAGGTCACCAAGGCGTCTGGCCGCACCTGCGACGGACTGGTTGACCTCGGAGAGCGCTGTGCGGTGGATATCGGTGGCGGTCTGCAGGGACGCGATGCCGGCCGTCAGTTGTTGTACCAGGTCGCGCAAGCCCGGCACGGTGGCGAGCAGCCCGGCCTGCTCCCGCAGCAGCGCCTCCTGTTTGCGGCGCTCTGCCCGCAGGGTTTGCGTGAGCTGGCGCACCCGCCAGAGGGCGACCGCTGCAACAAGACCCGCGACGACCCAGCCGAGAACTCCGGCTGGCGCGTCCACGCCTTCTGCGGCCCACGCAGGGATGACCACCACGCCGGTCAGCACTGCCGGCAAGCGGTGAATGCCCCGTGACTCAACGCACCGTGAAGCGGGCGACTTCACCCTGCATCTCCCGGACTGCGCTGTTGAGGTTGCCTGCGGCGTTGTTCATTTCGTTGGCGCTCTCCGCAGTGTGGCGTGCTGCTTCATTCAGCTGAAGCATGGATTCGCTGATCTGTGCAGCCCCCTGGGCCTGCTGGTGCATGCCTTCCTTCACCATCTGTAGCCGTGGTGCCAGCGCCTCCACGCGCCGGATGATCCCGTCCAGACGGTCGGCCAGACGGGCCGTATCCTCCACACTGCGGGCCATGAGCTGCTCGAAGCGCGACATCTCGCCAACCCCGGCATTCACCGCGGCCTGCATCTCGGCCACCATGGATTCGATATCGAGGGTGGCCACAGCAGTCTGATCTGCCAGGCGGCGGATTTCGCGCGCCACCACGCTGAACCCGGTGCCGTACTCGCCCGCCTTTTCCGCCTCGATGGCCGCGTTCAGGGACAGCAGGTTGGTCTGATCCGCAACGCGGGTGATGGTGCCGACAATCTGATGGATGTCACCAGCCTTTTCATCGATCGCGCGCAGGCGCGTGGCGACGTTGCTGCTGGTGCTGGCGAGCACGCCCATGGAGGCCCGCATCTGCTCGAGATCCGCCTTGCCTTCGCCTGCCACCACCGCATTCTCCCCGGTGACGGCAGCCACCTCCTGTACCGTGTCTTCGAGTGCCTGTGCGGTGACCGAGATTTCCCGGGTGGCCGTGACCACGTCATTGGTGGATGCCCTGAATTCGGTGACGGTCGCTTCCTGCTGGCGGACGGTGGCCGTGATCTGGTTGGCCGTGGACATGAGCTGCACGCTGGCCAGTTTCACCTGCCCTATCAGCGAATTCAGGCTGCGGGTCATTTTCAGCACCGCGCCCTCCAGCTGCCGGGTCTCATCTTCGCCACGGGAATCCCCGGGTTCGCCCTCTGCCCTGCTGACCGTTTCACCGAGTGCCGCTTCGGCGGCGGCGATATCACCCGCTGCGATGCGTTCGGCGATGGTGGTAACGGCAGAAATGGGACGGGCAATCCGGGACCCGATCAGCCAGGCAAAGAGCGCGACGATGGCGATGACGCCCACGCCCGCCACCGTGGATGTGGTGGTCAACCTCGCGATGGCACCGTCGGCCTTGACCTGGGGTGCCGAAAAATCCGCGGAGGGCACGGTGCCCACGATGACCCAGTCCCAAGGTGCAAAATAGGTCAGCGCGCTGATCACATCCTCGTTCTCTCCGCCGCCATCGTGCTGCCAGCTGTGCTTGTGGAAGGCCACCTCGCGCGGCTTGAGCTTCGTCGCCGCCTGTAGCGCTTCACCAAAGTCGCTGTCACGGGCCAGATCGAGCAGATTGCCTTCGAGGGCGCCCTTGCGCTCGATGGCGAGTTTGCCGGCGTGTTCCCCGCTGCCGATCATCGTCGTGACATAGCCCGTGGCGCCCAGCGACTTGCGGCCAACCACCGCGCGGGGCTCTACGCTGGATTGGGGCACGCCGGTATAAATCATCCCCACCACATCCCCGGCGCTGTCAAAGACCGGCGCGTAGGCCGTGACGTACCAGGCATTCACCACAAACGCCCGCCCGCGATAGGTTTGCCCCGCGAGCACGACCTTGAGTACAGGGTTGGGTGTACCGTCGGGCATGGTATGGGGAATGTAGGTGCCGATTGCGCGGGAGCCATCCAGTTTTCGCACATTGGTCGCGACCCGGAGCATGGAACCTTCGCGATTCATGCGTTGGAACAGGGTGACCGTACCGCCCGCGAGCCGCGCGACTTCATCGATGAAAGGGGTCTCCACCTCGAAGCTTCGGTTCTGGCCGAGGGGTTCCTCGCCGACGAGAACTTCCGGCAGCACGACCTGTTCCGCTTGAGCGGCATCCTGCCGCGTCTGGTCCAGTACCTCCCAGGTCAGGGGCTCCTCACCAAAGCGCACGCCCCCGGCACGGCTGAGCTGTTCCTGGGCGATGTCCAGGCCGCGCATGACCTGCTGTTCGATGAGGCCGTTGGCGGTCTCGAACAGATCTGCCACGCCGAGCACCTCTTCACGCAGGGTGTCGCGCGTGAGGAGTTCGATTTCCGTCAGAATTTCCCGCCCCATCTCCTCGCGATGGTGTCTGATGATGAGGACGGTGATGGCTACCGCGAGGGTGGCGGAGAGGACCGCGAGGCCGATGATGCGGTGGTGCAGCCTGACTGTCATGAGGGCCTTCCTCGCGGCTGATGGATTCTGGCGCATTCCCGAGCCGGGGATGGCCGCCCGGAGTGTAGCGCAATCCCTTGTGATACGCTTCCGCGGCTATGGAATCTGCTGCGCCACCCTCCCCGGGGATACTCACCGAGCACGACGTCACCGTCCTGCTCATCGACGACCAACGTCTGATCGGCGAGGCCGTGCGGCGCATGCTGGCGGATGAGCCGGATATCCGCTTCCATTACCTGGATGACCCCACGCGTGCCCTGCAAGTCGCGCAGGAAATCCAGCCCACCGTGATCCTGCAGGATCTGGTGATGCCCCAGATCGATGGCCTGTCCCTGGTTTCCGCATTTCGCGACAACCCGGCCACCCGCGATATCCCCATGATCGTCTTGTCCTCCAAGGAAGAGGCGAAGACCAAGGCCGAGGCATTTGCACGGGGCGCCAACGACTACATGGTCAAACTGCCGGACCGGCTCGAAGTGCTGGCCCGTATCCGCTATCACTCCCGCGGCTACATTTCGCTGCTGGAGAGGAACGAAGCGCTGCAGAAGCTCGAGGTGCGTAACCGCTTCATCCGGGAAACCTTTGGCCGTTACCTCTCCGACGATGTGGTGAACAACCTCCTCGATGCACCGGAGGGGCTGCGTCTGGGGGGCGAGAAGCGTGAGGTCACCATCCTCATGTCGGATCTGCGTGGCTTCACTCCCATGTCGGAAGTATACGGCGCAGAACAGATCGTCTCGCTGCTCAACAACTATCTGGGTGCGATGACCGACATCATCCTGCACTACGGGGGCACCATCGATGAATTCATCGGGGACGCCATTCTGGTGCTGTTCG
>JBDLQR010000005.1:0-3329 GCA_039800485.1 Pseudomonadota bacterium | reverse complement strand
CGACTGGGGCATGGAGCAGTTCGTGCGGGATTCACGCATTGCCATGGTCTATGAAGGGACCAACGGGGTGCAGGCGCTGGATCTGGTCGGGCGCAAGCTCGCTGCCAATGGTGGGCGCGCCTTGCGGCTGTTCCTGCGCGAGGTGAGCGCCGCGGTGGAGAATGCCCGCAAGACGCCGGCCACGGCCGAGGCTGCGGAGACCTTGGGGTGTGCCCTGGCAGATCTGCAGGCCGCCACGGGATGGCTCATGCGCAATGCCATGACCCGGCCGGAGCATGCCGGGGCGGCCTCTACCCCTTACCTGTATCTCCTCGCGTTGGTGGCCCTGGGCCATGTCTGGTTGCGCATGCTGGTGGTGGCTGAGCGCAAGCTCGCGGAAGGCGGTGAGAGTACCTTTCATGCCAACAAGCGCATCACAGCGCACTATTTCTTCCGCCACGCCCTGCCCGAGACAGCTGTCCACCGTGCGCGTGTGGAAGTGGGCGCGGATCCGGTGATGGCGCTGGCTGCCGAGGATTTCTGAGCACAATGCCCGATGACGGGCTGGAGACTGGACACCGATGAAGATTGATTGCCTGTTGCCAGCAGCAATGCCGGCCGAGATAGCTGCGCGTGCGGCTGAGTTGGAAAAACTGGGTTTCGATGGGGTCTGGACCTTCGAGGCGGCCAATGATGCGTTCTTCCCGCTGGCTTATGCCGCTGCTCACACGCAGCGCCTGGAACTCGGCACCAATATTGCGGTGGCCTTCGCGCGGACGCCGTTTTCCATGGCACAGACCGCGTGGGACATGCAGCGCTATTCGGCAGGACGCTTTCACCTTGGCCTCGGTACCCAGGTGCGCGCGCATGTCGAGCGCCGCTTTTCGGCGCCCTTCGAGCATCCTGCGGCGAGAGTGACCGACTATATCCGCTGCGTGCGTGCCATCTGGGAGACTTTCCAGAACGACAGCAAGCCCGATTACAGTGGGCCGTTCTATCAGTTCAAACTGATCAATCCCTTTTTCAATCCCGGGCCGCTCGAGCATCCCCGGATTCCCGTCTACCTCGCCGGTGTGAATCCGCGTATGTGTCGGGCAGCCGGTGAAGTGGCTGATGGCTTTCACGTGCACCCCATGCATACCGCCGGCTATCTGCGGGATGTGGTGCGGCCTGCGCTCGACGAGGGCGCCCGCCTCGGGAACCGGCGTGTGGACGATCTGGTGCTTTACTCGCCCGTCTTCGTGATCACGGGCGAGACACAGGCCGAGATGGACCAGATGGCGGCCCAGGTGCGCAAGCAGGTGTCTTTTTATGCCTCGACGCCGAGTTACGGCGCTGTGCTCGAGTACCTCGGGCTGCACGCGCTGGGCAAGGAACTGGGCAATCTCATGCGGCAGGGACGGATGGACGAGATGCCGGATGCGGTACCGGATTCCCTGCTGGAAGCAGTGGCCGTCATCGGCAAGCCGGGCGAAATCGGCAGCCTCATTCGACAGCGCTACACAGGACTGCTCGATCGGGTCTCGCTCTACATGACCATGGGCGGGGAGGGCAACTTCACACGCTGGCGCGAACTCATCGAGGCCATTCACGCGGATTGATGAAGACCTGCACGGGCGGGCAGCGGCACTTGCCTGCCCGCAGGGATCCGGCGTTGCCACCGGCGGGCCCGAGGTGAAACCGGCTACAATCCAACAGTGAAATCCCTGGTCTTCATGCTGAGCGTGGCCGGCTTTGCCGCCGTAGTCGTGATGCGCATGATCGACCCGCTGCTGCCGGTGCTTGCGGCAGAGTTCTCCGTCAGTATCGGGCGCGCCAGTCTCATCATCGCTGCCTACTCACTGCCCTACGGCCTGTGCGTGCTGCTGTATGGTCCGCTTGGTGATCGGGTGGGCAAACTCAAGGTCATTCTCGTCGCGATGGGGCTTTCCGCCCTCTGTATCGTGCTGTGCGGCTTTGCGCACAGCCTCGACAGCCTGCTGCTCTGGCGCTTCCTGACCGGTGTCTTCGGCGCGGCAACCGTGCCACTTTCGCTTGCCTTCATTGGTGATCATGTCCCGCTGCAGGAGCGGCAGAGTGCGCTCGCGCGTTATGTCAGCGGTGTGGTGCTCGGCCAGATTGTCGGCTCCGGGATCGGAGGGCTGTGGGCTGACCAATGGGGATGGCGCAGCCTCTTCTGGGCGTATGGCGCCCTGACCGCCGTGGTGACTTTGATTGTCTGGGCAGGCACGCGTCGCACGGTTCTCCCATCGCGCCAGTCAGCCGATTCAGGCAATGCCTTCCAGCGTTATCGTGCCGTGTTCGCGACCCGTAACGGACGCGAGGTGATGCTTGCCGTATTCCTGGAAGGGATGTTCCTGTTCGGGGGCACGGCATTCCTCGGTGCGCTGCTCCACGAAGTCCACGGACTCAGCCTCACGGGCGCGGGCTTGATGCTCATGTGCGTGGGTCTCGGGAGCCTCATCTACACCTTGAGCGTCCGTTGGCTGATCAGGCATCTCGGGCCGCGGCGCATGATTGCGTCGGGCGGGATGCTGATGACCGTCACCTTCTGCGCCCTTGTTTTGCTGAAGGACTGGCAGGCTGCAGTACCGATGCTGATTCTGCTCGGGCTTGCCATTTACCTCATGCACAACACCTTGCAGACGCTGGCGACCGAACTGATTCCGGAGGCACGCGGCACGGCGGTGTCCATGATGGCTTTCGTGCTGTTTGCCGGACAGGCGATCGGGGCCTGGGGGCTGGGTCTGGCGCTCGACCGTTTTGGCTACGCGCCGAGCTATGCGGTGATCGGAGTGGCGCTGCTGGGGCTGGGTGCCTGGTTGCAGGGCACACGGGTCGTGAGAGGGCACACCGCGAAAGCACACGCCTGAACGGTGCGGTGTTGCCGTTCGGGTTGCTGAGGCCGGACAGGTGTCTGCCCGGCCTCAACCGGGTCAGGGATGGACGATCACCCCGCGGGCGTTCTTGCCCTTTTCCATGTCCTCGAAGGCCTGCGGCGCTTCATCCAGGGTGTAGACCTTGGTGATGAGCCGATCCAGATCGAGCTTGCCTGAGCGGTAGAAGTCCAGATACATCGGGAAATCAACCTTGAAGTTGGCGCTTCCGTACATGCAGCCTTTGATGGTCTTGGCGGTGAAGGGCAGGATGGCGGCATTCACCGAGAACCGATCGTCCAGGCGCCCCACCCCCACCAGCACTGCGGTGCCGTTCTTGCGGGTGGCCTTGATGCAGGATTCGATCACCTTGCTGTGGCCGACCACGTCGAAGGCGTAATCGACGCCAATCCCGTTGGTCATGCCGATGACCTGCTTCACCATGTCAGCACCGGGGTCGATGATGTCGGTGGC
>JBDLQR010000004.1:0-9756 GCA_039800485.1 Pseudomonadota bacterium | reverse complement strand
TCATGCGGTCATATCAGCCGCACGGCATTACATGCACACAGCCACCGGTGCCCCGGTCCAGAGCCGCGCAACCTGAATCCGGAGCGCCCGCCCGCGACGTCATCCCCGATTTTCGTAGTCATTCCGGTCAGAGGAGTAGGCACACCAGTGCGCACTTCCAGAGGTTGCCGAGGGGAGGGTACGACCTGCCTCTTGAACCGCGCAAGAGAGGCTCTGATACAACTCAGCGACGGAGGGATTCTTCAGTTCGTTGAAAACGGAGCGCGCTGCTCGCAAGGTCTACCGCACAAGGCCTGGAGCAAGGTCTGAGGTATTCGATCTAAAGGTCCTTTATATCAAAAACAACGACGGCGCTATTCCCATAATTTGCCACCGCAAGTAGACCCGCCTCTGATATGGACAGCGTGTGTGGATAATCCAGTTCGCGTCCCTCAACCACCATCTCCACGTGATTAGTCCGTAGATTGAACGCGATAACTCTGTCCCCCATCTGATCCGCAAGCCAAAGTCTCCCCCCATGTATTTTGCATGAATCGGAATGGACGTTGTCAATGGCAGCTAATGGTCTCCAGTTTTTTCCTGAATTATCTCGTGCCCAGATGCTCGTCGACGTCTGTTTGTATGAAACACGCTGTGCAGGAGCAGAGACAGCGACGGCATATGATTTCTGGAGTTTTTCGTCAAAGCACACATCTCTTGCGCCCCACGGCGGGGGCAGCCGTGATATCTCACTCCCTATGATTATTCTAGGATCCTTCCCAGCATGAAGGGCCACACAAATTTCACCTTTGGGACTTACGGCAACGCCGTGTGAAAACGTTCTGTCCACATGAGGCCGGTTATACAAAAAAGTCAGTCTGGAGGCTTGCTCATCGATCTCCAACTCAAACACGCTATAGATGCTGGACCAGCAACCACTCATCAATACTTCCCACTTTGTTTTCGAAACTGGTCGCACGGCTATTGCATCCGTGGGGATCGGTATTTCGCCGACACAAACAGGGTTGTCTCCATTCTCGAGATCAAAAAGGGCGACACGTAATCCACATCGATTATTGACGACGAACATCCGGTCATTGATCCAGGAAACACCTGTCAAGGTTGGGTGCCGGACCCCCTTTTGCGCGATGAAGAGTGGTGGCTCATTGCCTCTGTTTGGCTCCTCCCAAACGATTTTTCGCGAAACCAGGTCCTTACCGAGGATTTTGACAGCATCGCCACCGCCTGAAATTAATTTCACTTCGGCAGGGATCTGTTTCATGACGCGCCTGAACATCAACGTGAAAATTCCACTGACAGCGAACCAACTACCCCACAAATGCTGAATAACTCGACTGATGTCATTCTGGTTTTTCCATTTGGTCTGTATCCCGATTCATTATCGCTAGGACATTGGGCCGGACCTTTGACATCCTTGCCCATGGCATCACACTCGACCATGAGTTTTTTCGGCTGCGCGTTCTCGGTTTCCGGCGATCGAAGCCGGCGAACGTGTGCAGTATCCAGGTGCCGGACGCGCTGAGGCAACAAGGGGACGCCCCTCGTACTCAACCCGTGCTTATAGGCGATTTCGCCTCCCTTGCGCTCCTGATGCCTACCTCGCCAACACGAACAATGCTCAGATTTTGCAGACTGGGCAGGAATTCCCGGCAGTTCGAACGGAACCGTGTCATGCCTGTGAGACATTGTATTGTCGGGCTTTTCGTCCGCGGAGACCAAGCCACTGCCCCCATTGAAACGCCAGAGAATAGAGGCTCTGGATTGACCTCCCTCTGTCGCTTGCAAGGAAAATTATCATCCCTGCGATGATTCTTGCGGACATCAACAACGGCATGCCTGAGGGGAGATTTTTCGCCAGTGCGGCTGAAATCATCCCCTGAGACAGGCCACGCCGCCACATGTACGAGAACGTCAATCGGTCTGTCGGTAGCTTGTCGATGACGGCTGCGTTCCCAGCCCAGCCAGATCTACCGCCAGCGGCCCTGAGTGCGATTGAGAAAGCCGAATCTGATCCGCCGGTTTCCAGCATTGTCTCGTCAAAACGCAGGCCCGTCTTGCGGATGATGTCCAGGCGTGCTGCCCAGTTGTGTGTGTAGATATTGAATTGTCCGTCTTCCCCCGAGGCTGACAGGCGATGGCGCTCGTGCTGCATTGAGCCATATTTGCTCTGCCAGCCTGCCAATACGGCTGCAGCCCGTCGGCTTTTCAACGGCTCTGCCGGGACTGGGCGAATCGGCCCGCCGACAAGATCAAGTTGACGCTCGATGAGTGTTCCGACCAGATTTTTCAGCCAGTCGCGAGAGACCTCACCATCATCATCGACGAAGCACAGCACATCGGCGTTCTGGCCCAAGGCCCATTCAAGAGCCGCGTTACGCGCAAAAGGTATCCCTCGCCGGGCTTCATTCAGGTGGACTACATCTTTGCCGACTCGGGATTTGAAGCTGTCGACGATGGATGCAGATCTGGCAATCGCGTCGTTTTCAACGACGAGGAAGGTCACGTCCGTCGATTCGGGGTGCTCCATGTCAATGAAGCTATCCAGTAGTTCACCAAGTAGGCGTGGTCGTCCTAGTGTTGCGACAGCAACTATGATTTTCATTTTGGAATCGTCCTTGTCAGCGCCAGATGAGACGCCACTACCCCCAACACCACGGGGGCCGTGCTCATTTTTTTCCGATTTTCTCCGCCGAGTGTGCCGGCGTCACCCCCCTTCCAGGGCCGGCAGGAAGCAGACTTCACTGCCCGCTTTCAAGGCTTGAAGCAGCGGATCGGGATAAAGCTGTCCGTCTATCGCGACCACCACACCCTTGGCAATGGCGTCCGCGAACCCGGGGTGGCGCTCATCCAGCAGTTCGATGAGTGCCTGGCAGGTCGTAGCCTCGACTTCGATGATCCGTTCCCCGCCCGTATGCCGGCGCGCAAACTCGGGCTGTAGCAGGACGGTGGCCATGGCTTATTCGGCGCCCGGCAGGGAAGCCCACCGGGCGCCTTGGCACTTACTTCATCAAGGCGGCGAGCAGACGCGGCGGTGAAATAGGCAGGTCATTCACCCGCACGCCAGACGCTCGCGCCACGGCATTGGCCACTGCCGCCAACGGCGGCACGATCGGGACTTCACCCACGCCGCGCACGCCAAAGGGGTGTGCAGGATTGGGCACTTCCACCATCACGGTGTCGATCATCGGCAGGTCGGACGCCACCGGCATGCGGTAATCCAGAAAACCGGGATTCTGCAGACGGCCCTGCTCGTCGTAGACGTACTCCTCATTCAAAGCCCACCCAATGCCCTGTGCGGCGCCACCCTGCATCTGGCCTTCCACATAGCTCGGGTGAATGGCGCGCCCCACGTCCTGGATCACCGTGTAGCGGAGAACCTCCACGCGGCCGGTTTCCGGATCCACTTCCACATCACAGAGATGGGTGCCAAAACCTGGGCCGGCACCTCCGGCATTGAGTGAAGCCTTGCCGCTGATGGGGCCGCCCGTGCGCGCGGCACTCGCGGCGATTTCCGCGAGCGAGAGCTGGGTGCGCGTGTCGGTCTGGCCTTGCGCAGGATGGGCGACACCGTCTTTCCAGATCACTTCCTCCACCTCGCATTTCCAGATTTTGGCCGCGCGCGCCCGCAACTGCTGCACCACATCGTTGGCCGCTTCCACCACGGCCTTGCCCGTTGCGAAGGTCACGCGGCTGCCGCCGGTGAGAAAGCTGTAGCCTACGGAGGCGGTGTCACCGATCAGTGGTTTCACCTTGGCGTAGTCGATGCCGAGCACCTCGGCCGCCATGATGGCCATGGAAGCGCGCGAGCCGCCAATGTCCGGATTACCGGTCACCACCTCTGCGGTGCCGTCTTCGTTGATGTGGAGGGCGGCGCTGGACTGTCCGCCGATGTTGAACCAGAAGCCAGAGGCAATGCCGCGCCCCTGGTTGGCCTTGAGCGGCGTGTTGTAATGCGGATGCGCGCGCGCAGCTTCCAGCGTTTCGACAAAGCCGATGATGGGCATCTTCGGCCCATAGAGCGCACGCGTGCCCTCTTTCGCAGCATTCTTCAGTCGCAGTTCGATGGGATCCATGCCGAGCTTGAGGGCAAGTTCATCGAGTGCAGATTCCACGGCGAAGGCCGCCATCGGCGCGCCCGGTGCGCGGTAGGCGGCGCACTTTGGCCGATTGGAGACCACATCAAAGCCCACGGTCTTCGCATTCGGGATGTCATAACAGGCGAAAGCCGTCATGCAGCCCGGAATCGCGGGCGAACCAGGGAAAGCACCGGCCTGATACGCGAGCTCGCACTCGCCCGCCAGCAAGGTTCCATCACGCCGCGCGCCAATCTTCACATGCAGCACGCCGCCGGACGTGGGACCTGAAGCCTTGAACACTTCCTCGCGGCTCATCACCATCTTCACAGGCTTGCCCGACTTGCGCGAAAGCGCAATCGCCAAAGGCTCCAGATAGACCGTGGTCTTGCCGCCGAATCCGCCGCCGATCTCGGCCGGAATGACCCGCAGATCGGAATCCGCAATCTTCAGCAGCTTGGCGCAGAACTCCCGCACCATGAATTGTCCTTGGCTGCTGGACCAGACCGTGGTCATTCCGTCTGCAGCCACGCTGGCAACACAGGCATGGGGCTCGATGTAGCCTTGATGCACGGGCTGTGTGGTGTAGCTGCGCTCGATGATGACCTCACACTCTGCAAATCCGGCAGCAGGGTCTCCAAGCAGGAACTCGGTGCGCTTGGCAATGTTCGAAGGTCGGGCGGGCTTGGGATCCACACCCTCGGTGAAAAGATCCTCATGCAGCAGTGGCGCGTCCTCGCGCATCGCTTCCCGCACGTCGATCACATGCGGCAGTAGTTCGTATTCGACTTGGATCAGTTTGAGCGCAGCTTCTGCCACCGCCGGGTCGCTCGCGGCCACTGCAGCCACGGCGTGGCCCTCGTACAAGACTTTGTCACGCGCGATCGCGTTACAGGAGATATAGCGGTAGTTCACGGGGGACTCGCCGCCGGCCACGACCTCTGACGGCAGGTTCGGAAAATCGTCTGCGGTCACCACCGCACGCACGCCCTTGAGCGCGCTGGCGGCAGAAGTATCTATCGATCGGATGCGGGCATGGGCATGAGGACTACGCAGCACCCGTCCCGTGATCATCCCGGGCAAGGTGAAATCAGCGCCGTAGTTGGCCTGTCCGGTGACTTTCTCCACACCGTCCGGCCTCACCTGACGCGTGCCCACCCACTTGAATTGACGTTCTTCGTTACCCATGGCTCATGCACTCCTCATGACGGACGCAGCCTTCTGGACTGCGCGAACGATCTTGTCGTAGCCGGTACAACGACAGAGATTACCGGCCAGCCAGAAGCGGATTTCTTCTTCAGTAGGGTCGAGGTTCTTCTCCAACAATGCCTTGGCGGCAACGATGATGCCCGGCGTGCAGATGCCGCATTGCAGGGCGGCCTCATCAAGAAACACCTGCTGCAAGGGATGCAGCACATTGCCTTGCGCTACCCCCTCGATGGTCTCGACCTCGCAACCATCCACCTCTGCTGCAAGCACCAGGCAGGCACAGACGAGACGTCCTTCCACCCGCACACTGCATGCACCACAGTCACCAGACCCACACCCCTCTTTGGAGCCGGTGAGTCCGAGTTCATCACGCAGCACATCCAGCAGCGTTTGTGCGGTGTCGCACAGGAACTCAACTGGCTCGCCGTTGATGGTCGTCGAGATATGATGCTTGCTCATGTCCTCATCCTCGCGCGATCCAGCGCAATTCTGGCAGCACGCCCGGCAAGCACGCCTGCCACGTGGGTACGGAATTCAATTGTGCCGCGCTTGTCGTTGATGGGCGCACAGGCCGCACGGACCGCGGCCATCATAGCGGCCAGTGCAGCTTCATCGACCGCGGTGCCAACCAGGGACGTGCCCGCCGCCTCCACCAGGCGCGCTGTGGGCGCTACCGCGCCCACGGCAAGGCGCGCGGCGGTGCACAGGCCGGCATCATCAAGAGTCAGATTCACCGACACACCGACGACCGCGATATCCATCTCTGTACGCGGAATGAAGCGGAGATAAGCATCACCGCCACGTGGCGCCTGCGCGGGCAAGAGGAAATCGACCACGAACTCACCCGGCGCGAGGCTGGTTTTACCGGGCCCTGTGACGACTGTTTCCACGGGCACTTCGCGGCGACCGGAAGGCCCGGCAATCGTGCAGCGTGCGCCCGCGGCAATGAGGGCCGGTACGCTGTCTGCCGCCGGAGAAGCATTGCAAAGATTACCGCCCAGGCTCGCCCTACCCTGGATCTGGGTTGAGCCGATGAGGTTGGCCGCCTCCACCACGCCGGGCCACATGGCCTTGAGCGCGGCATGCTCACCGAGCTCCGCGCCGGAAACGGCCGCCCCGATACGGAAGCCACCCTGCTCGGCGCGGAGCGCGCGCAATTCCGGAATGCGCTTCAGGTCCACGAGGCCCTGGGCCGCGAGACGACCACTGCGCAGCTGTACCAGCAGATCCGTGCCACCGGCCAGTACGCGGGCCGCGGGCTGGGGTTGTTGCAGCAGGACGATGGCCTCGTCCACGGTGGTTGGTTTGTTGTAAGTCAGCAAGCGAGCCTCCGAAAGTTTGCCTCGGATGTATCCGACACCGCAGCGGGCGCGGGTTCAGAGGACAGGATAATCACGTTCAAGGACAGAATGCATCCGGATTTCGGGAGGATGCCACTCCAGGAATGCCTCAATGTCCCCAGCGCTCGCGCCAGGCTTCGAAGCAGAGCACCCCCCACAGCATGTACTGTTGATTCTGGCCGCCGGATAGATGGGCCTTCCACGCGGCGCGGATGGGCGCTGGATTAAAATAGCCCGCTTGCCGCAAGCGATGCTCGGACAGCAGCTCCTCTGCCCACGCCTTCAAGGGCCCGCGCAGCCAGGCGTCAATAGGCACGCCGAAACCCATCTTCGGGCGCTCGAAAAGCTCGCGTGGCACATATTTGGAGAGCACTTCGCGCAGCACCCATTTGCCCTGACCGTTCCGGATCTTCCACTCATGGGGCATGCGCCAGGCCAAGGCGACCACCTCGTTATCCAGCAGGGGCACGCGTGCCTCGAGACTCACCGCCATGCTGGCCCGGTCGACCTTGGTCAGGATGTCACCCGGCAGGTAGTGATCGGCATCGATGGCCATCATGCGCTCGACTGTGTTCAGGCTGGCCGGGAGCGCTGCCGCGCGCGCAAGGATATCGGT
Source organism: Pseudomonadota bacterium (assembly GCA_039800485.1). Classification (GTDB taxonomy): domain Bacteria; phylum Pseudomonadota; class Gammaproteobacteria; genus CAIKBL01. The sequence goes on along the minus strand of JBDLQR010000004.1, from coordinate 2,518 downwards.
GGGATCTGCGATACCCGGCACCACTTCCGATGGATGTTTCCACAGCGAGATGAGCTGAAGATACATGCCCATGGGATCATCGATGCCGAGCAACCCAGCGAACTTGTGGAGCTTGTCGCCCGCCATCGGTTGGCGCAGTTTGCCGGGCAGGAGCGGCCTCAGCAGCGAGAAGATCTGGTCCCAGTGGCCCGGGGAGACCGCGGTCAGCAGGCCCGCAAGACCTGCGCGTACGGAGCGCGGCAAACGCGACTGTCTGCGCCAGAGATCTGCGGCAATGCTGTAGCGTGAGTAACCGGCAAAAAGCTCATCCCCGGCATCCCCGGACATGGCGACCGTCACATGCTGGCGCGCCAGTCTGGAGACAAGGTAGGTGGGAATCTGCGAGGAATCAGCAAAGGGCTCGTCATAGATATCGGGCAGCATCGGGATGACTGCCCGGGCTTCCTCGGGCGTGACGTAGAGCTCAGCGTGCTCCGTGCCCAGATGCCTTGCCACTGCACGCGCGTGAGGCGCTTCGTCGTAACCGGCTTCCGTGAAGCCGATGCTGAAGGTCTTGATGGGCCGCGCACTCTGGGCCTGCATCAAGGCAACCACCGTGGACGAGTCGATGCCCCCGGAGAGAAAAGCTCCCAAGGGCACGTCTGCCACCATGCGCATGCGTACCGAGTCCAGAAGTGCGGCCTCCAATAGACGCACCCCTTCGGAGGGTGAGCCCTGCAGCAGGCTGGATTTTCCGTCTTCGATGAGATTGCTCAGCGAGAAATACGGGCGAGGCGCAGGATACTGTCCCGCCTGTTGTGGCGAGAGCGTGAGAACTGTGCCCGGCAGCAGCTTGAGGATCCCCTCGTAGATGCTGTGCGGTTCCGGGATGTAGTTGTGGCGCAGATAGAGGGGCAACGCGGCCCGGTTCACCTGCGGCTTGAACCCGGGCCAGGCATGGAGCGCCTTGAGCTCGGAGGCAAAGAGGAAAGTGCCGCCGTGCCAGCCGTAATAAAGGGGTTTCTCGCCGAAGCGGTCTCGCGCCAGGTGGAGCTGGCGTCCCTCGCGATCCCACAAGCCGATGGCAAACATGCCGTTCGCCCGCCGCAGCGTCTGTTCAAGCCCCCAGTGCACAACGCCGGCCAGGAGGACTTCGGTATCCGAGTGGCCCCGGAAGCTGGCGCCCAAGGCTTCCAGCTCACTGCGCAGCACCTGGAAGTTGTAGATCTCGCCGTTGAAGACGAGCACCCATCGCCCGCAGGCTGAGTGCATGGGCTGCGCCCCGGCGGGCGAGAGATCGAGGATGGAAAGACGCCGGTGGCCGAGCGCGATACCGGCATCCTGGTCTACCCAGACATCACCAGCATCAGGGCCGCGATGGTGGAGGGCTTGCACCATTAATGAGGCAGGAGAAGCGAGCGAGACTTGCTGTTCACCCTGCGGCCGGAGCGCTCCTGAGATACCGCACATGTTTTACCCTATCCCCAGATTGCGTCGCTCGAGGCAAGTCGTACCGAGTCCGAGCGGAGACGTCCCACTCAAAGACAATAACCCGCCAGACATATCCGGACGCGTCATTCGGAAGCCAGAGCCCCGGTCTCCCGCGGTCGCCCCGAAAACCCGAGCAGAGCGCGTGCCATTCCTGAAGCGCGGACCCAGCGCAATCGCCAGGAAACAAGAAACACCCTCCACGAAAGGGCAGCGGTCCCGGCTGGATAATGCGCTTTTACCAGAGAGAATGTCCTCAACGGATTTGGTGGCAGCAGCATATTCCGGGTCATCTCATAAACAGCGCGGTGGGGCCCCAAGAGCGACACTGCACCGCCTGCCGTTCTCGTCACTTTTTGCCGCAATGCCGGCCAGCAGCGTGCAGGTTTGCGCACTACCGCTTCATGACAGTAGACCAACACCTCACCTGCTTGACCTGCAGCCTTGGTCCAACGCAAATCTTCCCCAGACCTGATCCCCTCATGGAACAGTCCTTGGCGAGAGAAGACGTCCCGGTGGATGAAAAGATTTGCCGTCATCGCACAGCCGTGTTGCTCAATTGATTCCTGCATCTGGACGTGAACCATCGAGTCAAACAACTCCGCTGGAGTGGGCTTTGAAGATCCGAACGAAAAACGCACTCTCCCACCCACGATAGTAGCTTTTTTTTCGCGCAGGCTGGCCATGCCCGCCTCGAACCACCCGGTTTCCGGAGTGCAGGTGGCATCCAGAAGAATAATTACCTGCCCAGTAGCAACGTCGATACCACGATTCCGCGACGAATAGGGACTCGCTCTGCGCAGGTGCTCCCGCAGGACACGAGCACCAAAGTGTTCCGCTACCTGGATGGAGTCGTCGAGGGAACCGTTGTCGACGACGATGATTTCCACTCGCCTGGACCCAATCTGCGCAATAACCGCAGGCAGTGTCTTGATCAGGGCAGAGCTGTCGTTCAAGACCGGGATAACCACGCTCGCGTCAAGCATCAGGTACCCTGCTGCGCAACCTGAACATCGAGGGAATGAGCTTCGGAATCAACACAAGTTGAAAT
>JBDLQR010000003.1:0-10560 GCA_039800485.1 Pseudomonadota bacterium | reverse complement strand
CTCTGGGGAAATCAGCATGGCTGCAAACCGGTAAAAAAGATCATCGGGTTTGAGCAGGGGCACGAGGTCAGGATTCTCCAACGCGGAGGCAATCTGCCCGAGCGCAAAACCGAGGCCCTCGCGCAGGGAAAAATGCTCTGTCACATCCAGGGGCAGTTCGCGGGGTGTGCCAAGATTGAAGGCAACTCTCTCCGCCCCCAGCATCACCTTGCCGATATCCGCGAGGCGCAGCGGATCAAGCTTCACATACAGGCCGGAGGTACCTCCTTCGGTTTGTCCCCAGCCGCCAGCGCCAGAGAGCAGAAGCGCGCTGCGGGAACCTTCCGCCTGCAGCGTGCGGCCCCGGACCTGCCAGATTCCTCGCCCCATGTGCGGCAGAACCAGCGTGGTGCTGCCGCCTTCGGACAGCACCATGCGACATGACAGGTGCGAGACCGACGCAAACGTGATTCCTCCCATGCTCTGCAAGTTGCTGAGGCTGGGGAAGATGTCACTTTCGAGCAGCGATGAGAGTTCGCGAATCTGCGGAAAGAGCAGGCGGGAACGAAACTCGAACTCACGGATGTCTGTACTGAAATGCGCAGTGCGTGCGCCCAGCGGCAGCACCGGGAGCGCGGATCGTGATGGTGAGATGGATTCCACGCGGGTTCAGAGGGGGCGGCGGGTGCGCGCCAACATGACCGAGGGCAACAGTCCGTAGCGTTGGCTGAAACGGCGTTAGTAATCACCAAGGTGGTAGAACCCCTCTGCAAGTGCAACTGAGGTCACGGTGTCATCCGGATGCGGTGTCATCAGACGGGTGTGCACCCGGGCAAGCCGCCGATCGCGAATCCATTCCGCCGGAGAGCATCCCAGATAGCGTCTGAAGGCATATTGCAGCGCGCGTGTCGAAAATCCGCTCATGTTTTCCAGGTCGCTCAGGCGCAGGGTTGCAGGGAGCGCTGCATCGATGCGATCACACAGCGCCATGACCATGGAACGCGGTATGCGACCGGGCAGGTGGGAGGGGGCGTCATCCGCAAACAAGGACGGCGCAACCAGTACTGCTACGTGCCGGTAGAGCAGATCTTCCAGACCGAGCATCTCGGCCAACCCCGGCACCTTGCTGGCTGAATCAATCTGGGTCAGCAGGCCCCGCAGATTGGCACCAAGACCCAATCTGTCGAGTGCACCGAGCGGAAGCTCGCGCTCTGTCTCCAACCCAAGCGACACCGGACCACCGCCCTTCATCGCACTGGCGACCTGCTTCAGGCGCGCCGGATCAATGTTGAACGCAACACCCGCGTAGTCCTGCCCAACCCCGGCGAGGGGGTGGTTGCCAGACAGCAGCAGCCCGGAAGTACCCGGTGCCGCAACGTACTCGCGCCTGCCAGTGCGGATCTGGTAGCGGCCGGCGGTAGGCAAAAGGATGGTCTTGTTGCCGAATGCGCTGCTTTTTGCGGAGTAGGATTCCGAGGATTTGGATGCCATGTGCAGCTTGCCCACGCGGAACACGCTCAGGCGGAAGCGCAGGGACGGGGCCGGAGCGACCGGCGACACTTCCTTGAGGTTAGGGCAGGCGGCACTCAAAGCCTCGAACAGTGCCTCGAATCCCTCGCCCTCTATCGATGAATCAGCCCCCACCAGCAAGGGTGGCAGCGCCATGGTGCGACCGCTGGGGCGGGTCGTTGATGAAGTCATGGAGCAGGCTCATTGCGCCAAGGGCATAAGCCTGGAGTATTGCCGGGAGAGCCCCGGGGGTAAAGTGGGCAGACACCCGAGGTGGGGCGGGTGCCTGCGCTGTCAGGGAGGCTGGTGCCCGGAAGCCTGGACCGATTCCAGCATCTCCGTATAGGGCCGCGCGCGACGCTCGGCAAAACCGTCGATCAGCAGCGCCACTCCGGCAAAAAAGACCAACGCAACGCCCAGACCTTGGGCAAAGTCCCCGCGCATGAGGAAACGCAAGGCGAGACCCACCACGCCGAAAGCAGCCCATACCACCAGATACACAGGCCACGCCTTGTTGACCTTCTCCATGCGCACGATCTCGGTCGAGATGGCTTGGGTGGGATCTGTTTTCAGCTCGGTGAGCAGCTTTTGCTCCTGCGCGGGCGTTCTGTACCCCACCACGCTCCCTACCGTGGTCATGAGCAGCCCCATCAGCAGGAAGGGAATGACGAGACCGCGGGTAAATCCCGACTGTCCATCCGTGAACAACCACCCCGCAAACACCAGGGACAGCAGCCCCAGCGGCAGAATGAAGACCAGTGCCTCGGCTTTCTCTCCCTGAAAGTACGCGGAGAGGGTAGTCAGCAGGGCTTGCAGAGACTGTGCATCATGCATGTTCCGGAATCCTGTGGCAGCGGAGCGGAGAGCGCAAGATGCAACCACTCCGCCCCGGGTTCAAGGCCAGCGATCAGGGCGCGACGGCTTCCAGCGCGATATCAATGCGCAGTTCATCGCTCACATACGGCGCATGCTTGTCCGCCTTGAAATCGGAACGCTTGACGGTGGTATGGGCATTCGCGCCGATGGCAGGCTTTTTCTGCATCGGGTGCGGCATCGCCTGGAAGGATGTCACGGTCAGCGTCACCGGCTTGCTGATGCCCTTGATGGTGAGCGTGCCTTCGATGGTCTGCGGCTTGTCACCGTCGAACACCACCTTGCTGGACTTGAATGTCGCGGTGGGGAACTGCTTGGTATCGAGAAAATCAGGACCCTGGATGTGATCGTTGAAATCGGCAAAACCCGTGTTGACCGAAGTCATGTCGATGGTGATGTCCACTTCGCCGGTCTTTGCTTCTGCGTCATACACCACGGTGCCCATGGTCTTGCTGAAGCTGCTCAGCTGCGTGGAGTAGCCGAGATGCGAGTAGGAAAAACGCGGATAGGTATGGCTTTCGTCAATCTTGTAGGTGACGGGGGCGGCGACGGCACTGCCGACGAATGAGGCTGCAAGCGTGGCGGCAAGCGAAAGTCTGGTGCGGTATTTCATGTCAACTCCTTGGTGTGAACGGGGGAACATCAGTGGAAAACGTAGCCATCCATCGCGATCACATGATCGCTGACGCCGCGATAGAAAGCCTCTCCGCGGGCGCCGGGTCCGGCAGCACCGATCGCCGTGAACAGGGGCAGCAGGTGCTCATCGCGCGGATGCGCACGCGCGCCGCTGTCTTGTCGCGAGCGGTAGTCGAGCAGGGCGTCTATCTGGCCGCTGCTGATCTGCGCATGCACCCAATCCGCAAAGTCCTGCACGTATGCGGGCGTCGGCAGATTCTGCCGGCTTGCCGTCTGCCAGTCGCGCAGATTGTGGGTGATATTGCCCGAACCCAGGATGAGGAATCCTTGCGCAGCAAGCGGCGCCAGCGCCTGACCCACCCGGTAGGCATGCTCCGGCCCACCCGGGTGCTGGATGGACAAGGGGACTATCGGGACTTCTGCGTGCGGGAACATATGCCGCAACGGCACCCATGCCCCGTGATCAAGCCCGCGCAGGGCGTCGGTCAGGGCCGGCAGGCCAGCATCCTTCAGTGCGCGCACTACCTGTTGCGCAGCTTCCGGGCAACCGGTCGCAGGGTACTGCAAGGTATAGAGTCGTTCATCAAACCCGCCAAAATCATGGAGAGTTTCAAGTTGCCGTGCAGAGCCAACGGTGGGCAGCGCGGTCTCCCAGTGCGGGCTCACCACCACGATAGCGCGCGGTGTCTCCAAGCGCTCAACCAATGCAGACAACGCCGCGCCGGCCGCGCCTGGCTGGAGGGCGAACATCGGGGAGCCGTGCGGCACAAAGATAACCGGGCGGAGCGCGTTCATGGGCGTGAACTGTACGCACTGCAGAGGCGCAGAGATACAGCCTAATCTGGAAATCTATGTTGCATAATGCGCAACAATGGACAAGCTCTCCGCCATGCAGACATTTGTGCGGGTCGCCGAGGCCGGCAGCTTCATTGCCGTTGCCGAGCAGATGCAGGTTGCCCGATCGGCCATCACGCGGCAGGTGGCTGCGCTTGAGACGCGCCTCGGCACCAAGCTCATCACGCGCAGCACGCGCCGCCTCACCCTCACTGCCGCCGGGGCGGCCTATCTCGAAAAATGCCGGGTGATCCTGCACATGGTCGATGCGGCCGAGGCCAGCCTGGGCGATGAGAAGACCTTGCCGCGGGGACGCATCCGCCTAGGCGTGCCGCTGAGTTTTGGCTTGCAGGTGCTGATGCCGGCCTTGCTGGAGTTTGCCAAGGCCCAGCCTTACATCGATCTCGTGATGGACCTCTCCGACCAGCGCGCCAACCTCATCGAGGAAGGTCTGGACCTTGCCCTGCGCATCACTGCAGAACTTCAAGCCGGTGACATTGCACGCCAGCTGGGCCATTGTCGTCTACTGACCCTGGCCTCACCGGACTATCTCGCCCGCCATGCGGAGCCGCGGCATCCCGATGAGCTCCGCCACCATGAATGCCTGCTCTACGCCAACGACACCACCCGCGCCACCTGGGTTTATCGGGAGGGTGACAAAGCCATTGCGGTGCCGGTACGCGGCCGTCTGGTCGCCAACAACGGCGTGCTGCTGATGGAAGCCGCGGTCCAGGGCATGGGGATCACGCGCCAGCCAGAATTCATCGCCGGGCCTTATCTCGCGCGCGGAGAAGTGAGATCCATTCTGGCGGCCTATGAGCCCGCGCCACTGGGGATTCATGCAATCCTGCCTAGCAACCGCTACATCCCGCATCGCGTGCGGGTACTGATGGATCATCTCGCGGAGGCGCTCAGTTATGTTTAGCAATGATTGACAGTATCCCAGAGGTGGCGTAGCGTCCCGGACATCAATTCATTGCCGCGGCCAAGGAGGCCTCATGGAGATCGTGCTCAGGAGATACGGCAACAGCACCGTTGCTGTGCTGCCGCCATCGGTACTGAAGGCGTTGGGGCTTTCAGCCGGGCAGGAGATGACGCTCGGCACCACCGAGGAGGGGTGCATCGTACTGGCCCCCAAGAAAAAATTTGTGCTTGCTGACTTGATAGCCCAGTGCGATACCAAGGCGCCACCACCGAAGGACCTTGGGCTTTGGGATACGACCCCGGCGCTCGGGCAGGAAGTTTGGTGATGCCAGTCTTCGATCAGGGTGACGTGGTTACGGTGGTCCTGGATCCGGCATTGGGGCACGAGCAAAGAGGAGCAAGGCCCGGTCTGGTTCTGACGCCCAAGGAATTCAACAAGCTTGGTGACACGCTGGTGGCCCCGATTACGCAGGGAGGCGATTTCTCCCGGTATGCCGGGTTTGCCGTAAGCCTCACAGGCAGTGGATGCAGGACACAAGGCGTAGCGCTCATCAACAAGATCAGAATGCTTGATCTGGTGGCACGCAAGGCGCGTCGCGTGGAGCGCGTGCCTCAGGCAGTCCTCGATGACGCGCTTGGCAGACTGCTGGCGATTCTGGGTGGCTGATCAAAACCATCGGCCCATGAGCAAGGGCGGGGACCGAAGCGCGAGCAAGGCCTGTGGTAGACGATCCGATCGCTGAGGGCGCACTGGCACTTTCCGCGCGCCTGCGGCGTGGAGAGCTTTCCTGCCGCGATCTCATGGCACTCACGCTTGAGCGCATCGCCGACAGGGACCGTACCTTCAACGCTATTCCCCTTCTCGCTGATGGCGATGCGCTCATGCGCGAGGCTGCTGTGTGCGATGAGGAGATCGCACGCGGTCACTGGCGTGGCTGGCTGCATGGCATTCCGCAGGCCATCAAGGATCTCGCCCATGCCAAGGGACTGCGCACTACCTGGGGTTCGCCGTTGTTCGCGGACTTTGTCGCAACCGAGGATTCGATCCACGTTGCCCGCATGCGTGCAGCGGGCGCAATCATCATCGGCAAGACCAATACCCCGGAGTTCGGTCTTGGCTCCCACACCTATAACTCCCTGCACGGCCTGACGCGCAATGCGCACGACCCGGCACTTTCTGCGGGAGGCTCCTCCGGCGGCGCCGCAGTGGCTTTGGCGCGCGGCTTTCTTGCGGTGTCGGATGGTTCGGACATGGGTGGCTCCCTGCGCAATCCCGCGGGCTGGAACGGTGTGTTCGGATTCCGGCCGAGCTTCGGCCGTGTGCCGCAGACCGTCGCAGATGAGGCCTACCTCAGCCAACTCACCACCGACGGCCCCATGGGCGTCACCATTGCCGATGTGGCGCAACTGCTGGCGACCCAGGCGGGATACCATCCGGATGCGCCTTTCTCTCTGGCGGACGATCCCGGTCTGGGGGAGATCGCAATCGCGCGCGGCAGGAATCTCCGGATAGGTTGGCTGGGTGATCACGCGGGACATTGCCCGATGGAGTCTGGTGTGCTCGGTCTGTGCGAGCAGGCTTTGCGGCATTTCGAGGGCCTCGGCGCGGTGATTGAGCCCGCGCGGGTGCCTTTCGATCTCGAAAGACTCTGGGAGGCATTCTGTACCTTGCGGCAGTTTGGCATCGCAGGGCGGCTGGGCACGCTCTACCAGGATCCGGCACGCCGCGCCTTGATGAAGCCGGAGCTGCAGTGGGAGATCGCGCAGGGCCTGCAACTTGCGGCCGAGCGCGTCTATCGCGCGAGTTGCGAGCGCACGCGCTGGACGCGTGCCGTCAATCAGCTGTTCAAACAGTACGATCTGCTCGCATTGCCCTCGGCGCAGATTTTCGCGTTCCCTGCTGAGTGGCAATGGCCGCGCGAAATCAACGGCCACCCCATGGACACCTATCACCGCTGGATGGAGATCGTAGTCGGGCCCTCCATGGCGGGTAGCCCGGTCTGTGTCGTGCCGGCCGGCACGGATGCGCATGGTCGGCACATGGGCTTGCAGCTGTGGGGTGCCGCGCGTGCTGACACTGCGGTACTGTGCGCAGCGGCGGCTTATGAGCAGGTCGCCCGACCCGTGCGACTGAAGCTCGATTGAACCTTGGCCGTTCAACACCACGGTCCTGTGCATCGCATGTGAAACCGGATTCCGAGGAGAGCTTTTCATGCCGCAGCAACCCATAGTCGGGTGGATAGGCGCCGGGCGCATGGGCGTGCCCATGGCAGGATTCCTGCTCAAGGCGGGCTATCCGGTCATCGCCTGGTCCCCGAGTCCGGCGAGTCGCCAGAAGCTCGTGGCCTTGGGTGCGCGCGAGGCGGGCTCTGTTGCGGAATGTGCCGGTGAGTCAGCGGTAGTTTTTTCCTGCATCACGGATGACTCTGCACTCCGCACCGTGGCGCTCGGCCCGCAGGGTGTGCTCGCCCATCTGAAACCCGGCAGTGTCTATGCGGACACGAGCACTGTATCCGTGGCCGCTTCCGCCGAAGTGGCGGACGCTGCGAGCGCTGCTGGCATTGCGTATGTACGTCTCCCCATCTCGGGCAATGCAGCCTCCGCAGCCACCGGCAACGTCACGGCGCTCGTGTCCGGCCCGGAGGATGCCTGGAACACGCTGCGTCCACTGGTCGAAACCTTCAGTAGCGCGCAGATCTATCTCGGCCCGGCGGAGGAGGCGCGCCTGATGAAGCTGGTGGTGAACGCGCTCGTCATCAATTTTGCGCAAGCCATGGCGGAGGCACTGACCCTCGGGCGCAAAGGCGGGCTCGATTGGGCGCTGATGCTCGATACCCTCGCCCAGAGCACACTGTCATCCCCTTGGCTCAAGGCCAAGGCAGCCTTGATGAAGGCGCGTGATTTCAGCCCCACCATGACCGGACGCCTGATCCTGAAAGATGTGGATCTGATGCTGGGTTCTGCGCGCGAATCGGATGTCCCCATGCCGCTGACTGCGCTTACGCGCCAGCTCCTGCAGATGATGGTGGGCGAGGGTTATGGTGAGGAGGATTACATGGCGCTCATCAAGCTCGCGGAAAGTCAGGCCGGCTTGTCGTCCGCGCGCACTGACTGAGCCAAGCCGCATGCCGATCTCATCCCGCGAATCCCGCATCCTGATCATCGGGGGCTCCATCGCCGGGCTCACGCTCGGCAATCTCCTGCATCGCAAGGGGTTCGATGTTCACATCTTCGAGCGCACCCCTGGCCACATGGAGGGACGTGGTGCCGGAATCACCATGCTGCCGGGGCTGATCGAGGGCCTGCAGGCCGCCGGCGTAGACGTGACAGAAGCCGAACTGGGCGTGCATCTGCCCATGCGAATTGCACTTGGCCATCAAGGGAACATTCTCGCCGAACGCGCATTCCCACAGACCATGACCACCTGGAAAAGGCTCTACGATGCATTGCGTGGGGTGTTTCCAGTGGACCGCTATCACGACGACAGGACCGTGCAGCGCGTTGAACAGAATGAGGCTCGGGTTACCGCTTTCTTCACGGACGGGACTGAAATCCAAGGCGGTCTCCTCGTGGCCGCCGATGGCCTGCGTTCGGCTGTGCGTACGCAGCTGATGCCGGAAGTAAAGCCCGTGTACCCCGGGTACATTGCATGGCGGTGTCTGGCAGATGAAAGTGCACTCTCGAGTGCTACCCACGCCACTCTCTTCAACCGTTACGCCGTGTGGTTCGCACCGGGGCAGCAGGGGATTGGTTACGCCGTGCCTGGCCCTGATCACGCATTGGTCCCGGGCAAACGCCAGTACAACATGGTGTGGTATCAACCCGTGCCAGAGGCAGGCCTTGCCCGGCTGCTCACGGATGATGACGGCCGTTACCATCCCAACGGCATTCCGCCCACGGCGCTTTCGCGAACAGTGCTGGCTGAGATGATGGCACAGGCTACAGACCTGCTGCCCCAGCAGATTGCCGAAGTGACACGCGTAGCGCGAACGCGCTTCTTCCAGCCCATCCTCGATCTGCAGTCGCCGCGCCTTGTGCACGGGCGAGTCGTGATCGCCGGGGATGCAGCGTTCACCGCGAGACCGCACGTAGCGGCAGGCGTGCCCAAGGCCACAGGGGATGCGCTGGCACTCGCCAAAGCCATCCACGAGAACCGGGGGGACTACCCAGCTTGCCTGCAGGCATTCGAGCAGACACGGCTAAGAGTGGGGCGCACCATGGTTGGCCGCGGACAATATCTCGGAGCCTACATGGAGGCACAACTGAAGTCCGAGGCTGAGCGATTGGCAGCGGAGACTGCGCGCGACCCGGAGCGCGTGATGCTGGAGACGGCAGCACCCTTCGATTACGGCGAAGAGCCGGTCGACTATAACGCCTGGAATTGATCGGACGGGAACCCACCCCCTAGACTGCGGCACACATCATCACACGTCGCAGGCCAGCCATGACCCAATACCGGAACCCCGAAGCCATCGTTGAAACAGACTGGCTGGAAGCTCACCTCGAAGATCCTTCCCTGCGTCTTTTCGACTGTACGGTGCACCTGCTGTACGACGAAGCACCGCCCGGCCAACCCTACAAGGTCAAGAGTGGCCGCGAGGACTACGACCGCGGGCATATTCCGGGTGCCGACTTTCTGGATCTGCAAGGCGAACTTTCGGACAACAACTCGTCTTTCAATTTCACCCTGCCCTCAGCGGCACACTTCGCGGAAGCCATGGCACGACATGGTGTGGGTGAGGGGACGCGCGTGGTGCTGTATTCATCCTCCAGTCCGCAGTGGGCCACCCGTATCTGGTGGATGCTGCGTGCCTTCGGTTTCGACAATGCGGCGCTGCTGAACGGTGGCTTCCAGAAATGGAAAGCGGAGGGGCGGGCGCTTTCCACCCGCCCGGCGCCTGCGCGGCCACCCGGCAACTTCAATCTCGCGCCAAGAGCTGGACTCTTCACCGACAAGGACGAGGTGCTGGATGCAATCGGATCCCCCACGGTTTGCACGCTCAATGCGCTGCCGCCCGAGCTCCATCGCGGGGAGAATGGACGCTATGGCCGGCCGGGCAGGATTCCCGGGAGTGTGAACGTGCCCGCTGCACGCCTGCTTGATCCTGAAAAGAACACTTTCCGTCCGGCTGACGAGGCCGCCGAGGTCTTCAAGGCTACTGGCATCCACGACAAGTCCGGGCGAGTGATCGTGTACTGCGGTGGGGGAATTGCCGCGACACTCGATGCCTTTTTGCTCCATCAGCTCGGTTTCGAGAACATCACGGTCTACGACAACTCCATGAGCCAATGGGCAAAGGATGCCTCGCTGCCGATGGAGGCGGGGTAGGAATCCAAAGACTTCGCGCGCAGCACGCTCAGTCCGCGAAGGGCAGTGTTGCGGCGCCGTACCGCGCGGCGCATCTTCAACAATTCCAGGGCTGTTTGACGGTTGGGGGGGCGAGTAGACTTGCGCGGCTTTTTTCAAAAAACACAAGAGCGCATTGCACGCTCTGCTTGAGGGGGGAATTACAGAATGCGGGCTTTTTCTCGTCACCATCCTGCGACGCCGATGGGCGTGCGATTCATCACTCTGGCGCTGTGTCTGCTGTTGCCGTTGGCGGCAAGCGCAGCGCAAGGCCACTCCATCGCCGGGATCCCTCTCGAGTTCATCCTCTTTGGCATCACGCTCCTCGGTGTGGCGCTCTTTCACCACCACACACTGGCGGTCGGCCTCACGGGGCTCGTCACCATCGCGACATACAAAGTCATCTTCACGGGCTTTGCAGAGCCAGGTTTGGGCGGGCTTGTTGCGCATTTCGCACA
>JBDLQR010000002.1:0-2875 GCA_039800485.1 Pseudomonadota bacterium | reverse complement strand
ACATCCCGATGTTCGAGCGCAAGGCGGGGCCTGCAGAAAAACCCAGTCCGCTGTATGCGTGGCGCCCGCAGTCCACCTATATCCGTCGCCCACCCTATTGGGAGGGCGCGCTGGCCGGAGAACGCACCCTCAAGGGCATGCGGCCGCTCGCGGTGCTGCCGGACAACATCACCACCGATCATCTGTCGCCCTCCAACGCCATCCTCCTCGACTCGGCGGCCGGTGAGTACCTCGCCAAGATGGGATTGCCAGAAGAAGATTTCAATTCCTACGCCACCCATCGTGGCGACCACCTCACGGCGCAGCGGGCAACCTTCGCCAACCCACAGCTGATGAACGAAATGGCTGTGGTGGATGGTCAGGTCAAGAAGGGCTCACTCGCACGCGTGGAGCCAGAGGGCAAGGTGATGCGCATGTGGGAAGCCATCGAAACCTACATGGATCGCAGGCAACCACTGATCATCATCGCTGGTGCCGATTACGGCCAGGGCAGTTCACGTGACTGGGCGGCCAAAGGCGTGCGTCTTGCTGGCGTGGAGGCCATCGTCGCCGAAGGCTTCGAGCGCATTCACCGTACCAATCTCATCGGTATGGGCGTGTTGCCGCTGGAGTTCAAGCCGGGCATCACCCGCAAGACGCTGAATCTCGACGGGACCGAGACCTACGACGTGATGGGTGCGCGCACGCCGCGTGCAGACCTCACCCTGGTCATCCATCGTCGCTCAGGGGAGCGGGTAGAAGTGACAGTCACCTGTCGCCTCGATACCGCAGAAGAAGTGTCCATCTACGAAGCCGGCGGTGTCCTGCAGCGATTTGCACAGGACTTTCTTGCCGCCAATGCGACGGCGGCCTGAGTCACGCCCTCACCGGAGAACAGGAACCCCATGGCACACCAGCCCCAAATCAAGGTTGCCGCCACCTACATGCGTGGCGGCACCAGCAAAGGCGTGTTCTTTCGTCTGGAAGATCTCCCACCGGCCTGCCAGCAACCGGGTGAAGCGCGCGACCGATTCCTGTTGCGCGTGATCGGCAGCCCGGACCCTTATGGCAAGCAGATCGACGGCATGGGTGGCGGTTCTTCAAGCACCAGCAAGACCGTGATCCTCGCCAGGAGCAGCCGACCCGACCACGATGTGGACTACCTGTTCGGTCAGGTCTCCATCGACAAGGCGTTTGTCGAATGGAGCGGCAACTGCGGCAACCTCACCGCAGGGGTGGGTGCTTTCGCCGTCACCAATGGCCTGATCGATCCTGCCCGGATCCCGCGTGACGGCCTCTGCACTGTGCGCATCTGGCAAGTGAACATCGGCAAGACCATCATCGCGCATGTGCCCATTACGGGCGGGGCAGTGCAGGAAACCGGCGATTTCGAGCTGGATGGCGTGACTTTCCCCGCGGCAGAAGTGCAGATCGAATTCCTCGATCCTGCAGATGAGGGCGAAGGTGACGGTGGCGGCGCCATGTTCCCGACCGGCCATCTGGTCGACGATCTCGAGGTGCCGGGCGTCGGGACGCTGAAGGCCACGATGATCAACGCCGGGATCCCGACCGTCTTCGTGAATGCAGCCGACATCGGCTATACCGGCACGGAGCTGCAGGATGACATCAATGGTGATGCCAAGGCGCTCGCGATGTTCGAGACCATCCGCGCGCACGCCTCTCTGCGCATGGGGCTCATCAAGGATTTGAAGGAAGCGGCGCAACGCCAGCACACACCCAAGGTGGCCTTCGTGGCGCCGCCCACGGACTATGTCTCTTCCAGCGGCAAGAAGGTGCAGACCGGAGACGTCGATTTGCTGGTCCGCGCGCTCTCCATGGGCAAGCTGCATCACGCCATGATGGGCACTGCGGCAGTGGCCATCGGCACCGCGGCGGCGATCCCGGGCACCTTGGTGAACACCGCCGCCGGTGGTGGCGCGCGCAATCAGGTTCGCTTCGGACACCCCTCCGGCACCCTGCGGGTGGGGGCGGAGGCGGGCCAGGTCAACGGAGAGTGGACCGTGACCAAAGCCATCATGAGTCGCAGTGCGCGGGTCCTGATGGAAGGCTGGGTCCGGGTGCCGGGAGATGCGTTCTAGGAGACTTCCGACCGAATCCCGCCCCCGGCATGGATTGCGCAACGGGGCGGGTGGGCACAGAATCCTGCCAGTTATCCCTCAAGCCGAGGCGCCGTCATGACCGCAGCAGAACCCAAACCCTTCATCTCCGGCTACAAGACCGACAACATCGAGTGGCAACGCATCACCGGTTCGCCACGTTTCGATTATCCCATCGACTACTGGGTCGCGGTGCTTGGCGTGCAGCCTGAAACTGGCCAGATCGACTTTCTGAGCAAGTGGGAACCGAATGCCTACTGCCATTACCACCGCCATCTCGGCCCGACCACCACCTTGGTGCTCGAGGGTGAGCATCACGTGGTGGAGACCACGGCCACGGAAACCATCCACAAGATTCGCAAGCCCGGGTTCTTCTCGCGTAACCAGGGCGGAGACGTGCACATGGAGTCCGGTGGGCCCACCGGTGCGGTGGTCTTCTTCAGTTGCCAAGGCGTGGATGGCGGCAAGCTGTTCGACGTGATGGATCGCGACGGCAATGTGCTGATCACCGCCACCATCGATGACTTCCTGAGCGGCAAGCTCAAGGGTTGAAGTTCGCGCGGCGTCCGGCGTGCGCCGGACGCCTGAGAGTCAGACCGGGGTGTCCAACCCCGGCGAAAAGCGGTGCCCCCTCACCTGCTCGAAGGCATAGCCCACCTGGAACAGGCCGGGTTCATCGCCCGGCCGGGCCAGAATCTCCATCCCCACCGGCAACCCTGCCGATGTCGCACCGGCCGGGACACTCATGGCCGGCATCCAGGTCTGCGAGGCCATCAAGG
>JBDLQR010000001.1:0-3025 GCA_039800485.1 Pseudomonadota bacterium | reverse complement strand
GCATCCACCACGCCCAGCATGAAACGGCAATCAGGAATCCGGTCCTTGAGCGCAGCCGCGGCGGCAAGGAACAGCGGCAGGTGCCGGCGGTATTCCTGGGTGCGGCTGCCGGGCATCAGGGCGACCAGAGGACCCTGCGAAGCTTCGTCGAGCGCGCCGCGCGCGGCTGTCCTGTCGATGACGGACGCAATCCGGTCAGCCAAGGGATGACCGATGAATCGGGCGTCGATGCCCTGTTGGTGGAGAAAAGAAGTCTCAAACGGGAACAGCGTCAGCAGACGGGTCACGGACTCGCGCAACACCGGCACCCGGTGTGCGCGCCAGGCCCACACCTGAGGGCACACCATGTGTACCGCGGGGATACCCGACTCTTTGAGGCGAGCCTCGATGGCCAGCACGAAATCCGGGACGTCGATACCGACGAAGATATCCGGTCTGCGCGCCAGGAATTGTTCCATCAGGTTACGTCGTAGACGTCGCAGCCGAGGGTAGTGCTTCAGGATCTCGACGAGCCCCATGACGGAGAGCTCCTCGATGCCAGCCAGTGTCTCGCAGCCTGCTTCGCGCATGCGTGGACCGGACATGGCGATGATCTCGATCCCCGGGCAACGGGCACGCAGCGCGGAGATCAGGGCCGCGCCCAGTTGATCTCCCGAGGGCTCGCCGGCAACGATCCCGATGCGCAACATCCCATCAGTTCGCCCGGCAACGCACGATGCCACGCTTGCTGGCCTGTACGAACTGGCTGAATCTCTCGACTTCCGGGAACTGAGCCGCAAGAGGTGCCAGTTCCTCCAGCGCCTTGTCGGTGGTGAGCTGCATGCGGTAGAGAGTGCGGTAGGCGCGTTTCACGGCCTCGATCACTTCCGGTGACAACCCGCGTCGGCGCATGCCTTCCCGGTTGATTGCGCGAGCGCGTGCCGTGTTGCCCTCGGCCATGACAAACGGGGGCACATCCTTGACCACCACCGCGGAGATCGCGGTGAAGCTGGACTCACCAATCCGACAGAACTGGTGCACGCCTGCAAACCCCGCAAGGATCGCAAAGTCGCCCACTTCCACATGCCCGGCCAGGGTCGCGTTATTGGCGAAGATGGTGTGGTTGCCGATCTGGCAGTCATGCGCAATGTGGCAGTAGCCCATGATCCAGTTGTGATCGCCAAGGCGGGTTATCCCGCCACCGCCGGGCGTGCCGCGATTGATGCTGCAATATTCGCGGATCGTGTTGTGGTCGCCAATCTCCAGACGGGTTGGCGTGCCAGGCGCAAACTTCTTGTCCTGGGGATCCTCGCCTAGCGAGCAGAAGGCGTAGATTCGATTGTTGCGTCCGATACGCGTCGGTCCCTTGAGCAGGCAGTGCGGTCCGATGGTGGTACCAGCACCGATTTCCACGTCCTCGCCCACGATCGTCCATGGCCCGATTTCCACATCCTCGGCGATCCTGGCCGAGGGATGGATACGTGCGGACGGGTCGATCACGCGCTGCCCTCTGCCTCGGTGGTCATGAACTCGGCAGTGGAGACGAGCTCGTTGCCCACATGGGCTTCGGCTGCGAATTTGTAGATGCCCCGGATGCAGCGGACCATTCTTGCGCTCAGGATGAGCTGGTCACCCGGCTCCACCGGCCGCTTGAAGCGCGCCTTGTCCACCCCCACGAGGTAGTAGACCTTGTGGTTGCTGGACCGGGCCTGATGAGAGTGGAAGGCGAGGAGCCCTGTGGCCTGCGCCATCGACTCCAGGATCAACACGCCGGGCATGATCGGCTTGCCCGGAAAATGTCCCTGGAAGAAAGGTTCCGTCACTGTCACGTTCTTGATCGCGCGGATGCTCTCGAAGGGCACACACTCCAGCACCCGGTCCACGAGCAGAAAGGGATACCGATGGGGGAGGATATTGAAGATCTCGGTGACGGCGATCTCGGACATGGGTATTCCTCTGGACAGCGGCATCCCGGCGCTCGGTGCCCCGGTCATCAGGTCCGGGGTGCGGGCCGGCGGAAACGCCTCGGAAACAGATCCGGGAGACTTCCGGTGCCGGATGCAAAAACGGGCCGCAAGGCCCGTCGAATCAGGCGGCGGTCAGAGCTCCTGCCCTTCCCGCCGCGGCTTGGCCTCAGCGGCCGGATTTCTTCATGCGTTCGATCACCTGGTCGGTGATGTCGACCGCCTTGCTGGAGTAGATCACGCCTTCGCCGAGCACGAGGTCATATTTCTGCTCGTTGGCGATGGCCTGGATGGACTCCAGAATCTGGCGCTGAATCTTGCCGAATTCCTCGTTGCGACGGAAGTTCACGTCTTCACGGAACTCGTCAGAGGACCGCTTGAGATCGCGCCGCTTGTTCAGGATGTCACGCTCCAGCCGGGTACGCTCCGTCTCGCTCATGATCGCAGCATCCTTGGCCATCCGATCCTCGAGGGTTTTGAGTGTCTTCGAATCGTTCGCGATCGTCTTGTCGCGGCCAGCGAATTCGGATTCGAGCTTCTTCTTGGCCATCTCGGCCTGGGGCGCTGCTTCGAGCACGCGTACAGCCTGCACGACGCCAATCTTGTAATCCGCGGCCACAGCCACCCCGGAAAATGCCATCGCGCCCAGGGCCATCCAGAAAAATTGCTTGATTTTCAGCATGTTCAAGTCACATCTCCACTACAGATTGAGTTGGTTTGAGAGCAATCGACAGAAACTCAGAAATTGGTTCCGAAGGTGAACTGGAACTTCTGGATCTCATCCACGGGCTGTCCGGTGAACGGATTCCGCGAGTCATCATAGTTGAAGGGCTGCGCCACGCTGATCGACAGCATGCCGAAGGGTGACAGCCAGATCGCGCCTATGCCGGCCGAGAGCCGCAGTTTGTCGAACGCGAATTTGTCCTCGATCACGAAGATGCTGCCGTCCGCCAGAATGATCTTCTGGTCGCCGAATACAGTACCGGCATCAAAGAAGGTGGACACGCGCACCGACTTGAGATCCTTCAGGAACGGAATGGGCAGGATGAGCTCGGCATTGCCGACGACCATGGTGTGTCCGC